>NZ_CP156627.1:1500000-1581533 GCF_039852015.1 Robbsia sp. KACC 23696
TGCGACGTGAAGAACTGACTGACCTTGCTGACGGAGCCGTCCGGCCGAAGCGGGACCCGCCACACGCAATTGCCGCGCGTCATCGCAACGAACAGCACTTTTTCGTCTGGCGAAAGCACCAGTCCGTTCGGGCTCGGACAGTTGTCCAGCAAGGTATCGAGCTGCCCGTCGGGTCGCAGCCGATACACGCGCCCCGTTGGATCGTGCAACCCCGTCTGGCCCTGGTCGGTGAAGTACAGGTTGCCGTGACGGTCGAACGTCAGGTCGTTGACGCCCTTGAAGCGCTCCGTATTGCGGCGCGCTAGGTAAGGTCGTACCCGGCCGGTCGCGACATCGAGCAGCATCAGGCCATTGCGGTAGTCGGTGATGAGCAGATGCCGATCGTCCAGCAACTTCATGCCGTTCGGTTCGCCTTCATACTCGACGATCATCGCCCACTCGCGGAAGCGGTCGAGATGGAATATCCGGCCGTGGGGAATATCGGTCACGTACAGCGTGCCGTCCGGTGCCCAGACGGGTCCTTCCAGGAACGAATCGACCGGCATGCCGCCGCGATTCGCCTGCGCCCACTCGGTGAGCACGTCACCTTTGCGAAAGGCGTCGGGCATCCGCGCATACACTTCCGCGGTGCGCACGACGGGTTGCTTCAACAAGAACATGGGATCCCTCGGTTTGCAGAATCGTCAGAGCGTCGGATCAATGCGTCGCCTGCGCGCGTGCATCGAGCACGGCAATGACATTGCTCGCTGCCCTTGTTCCCATGTTCACGTAAGCCGCATCGCTGACGCCACCGATGTGCGGCGACAGGATCAGATTGGCGATATCCCGGAAAGGATGCGGGACGATCATCGGCTCCACGTCGAAGCTGTCGAGTGCCGCGCATCGAAGCGTGCCGTCGGCCAGTGCATCGATCAGCGCCGCTTCGTCGATCAGGCCGCCGCGGGCGGTGTTGACCAAGATTGCACGGCGCTTGAAGCGCGCGAAAGCAGCCCGGTTCACCATGCGGCGATTGGAGTCGGTCAGCGGACAGTGCAGCGAGATGACGTCCGACGACGCATACAAGGTGTCGAGGTCGACCAAGGTCACTTCGTCCGGAGCCGACTTTGCAAAGGGATCGTAGGCCAGGACGCGCATGCCGAACGCCAGGCCGATCGCCGCCACGCGCTTGCCGATTGCGCCCAGACCGATCAACCCCAGCGTGCGTCCGTCGAGTTCAACCGACTTGTGCGTCGACTTGTCCCAATGTCCTGCACGCATCCGCTGATCGAGACTCGGCACCGCCTTTGCGCAAGCCAGGATCTGCGCCCAGGCATGTTCAGCAACAGCCGCCGCATTTGCCCCCACCGCGGCGCGCACGGCGATACCGCGCTGCGCTGCGGCCTCCTGATCGATCACGTCGATGCCGCTGCCGTGCTTGGAAATGACCTGCAGGCCGACCGCTGCATCCATGATGCGGGCATTCACCTTGCCGTAACGGACGATGATGGCGGCCGGCTTGTGCGTCTCGCACAGCGCGACGATTTCGTCCTCGGTGGGTTGCCTGCCGGCGAAGACGATCTCGAAATCATCGAGCAACGCCAGCGCCTGGGGCGCCAGGTCGGCCGCCGTCACGAGCACGACGGGTTTTGTTTGCGCAGTCGACATCACAGCGCCTCGCCTTCCTCGAGCATGCCCACCGCGCGGAGCGACTTCTCAAGCCAAGGGGCACGCGTGTCACCGGCCTTGATCGCGGCGACGCGCTTCGTTTCCGCATCGACCTTCTTATGGGCGGCGGCCAGGATCGGGTCGACGTCCGCACGCGGGATGATGACCACGCCATCGACGTCGCCGACCACCAGGTCGCCCGGGTAGATGGTTGTGCCGCCTGCCGAGATCGGCAGGTTGACGCGCCCGGCCACGCTCTTTGTCGGACCCGCAGGATTCAGTCCGGCCGAGAACACCGGAAAGCGGCCGTTGGCCAGTTCATGTGCATCGCGCACCGCGCCATCGATCACGAAGCCGGCGATGCCGGTGGCTTCGGCTTGTGTGGACATGATCTCACCGATCAACGCTGCGGAAAGATCGCCTTTGCCGTCCACCACGATCACGTCACCGGGCTTTGCAATGGCCAGCGCGGCGTGGATGGCAAGGTTGTCGCCCGGACGCACTTCGACCGTCAAGGCCGGCCCGGCGATCTTCATGGTCGGCGCGAGCGGCTTGACGCGGCCGTGCAAGGTACCACGGCGTCCCGCGACGTCGGCCAGGATCGCCGCTTGAAACTGCGATGCCTCGGAGACCCGCTCGGCGGAAACCCGCTCGAAATCGCGCACGATCGATGTCGATGCCTTCGCTGATGCCTGCATTTTGCCTTCGCTCCCGATAAGTGTTTTACCTGGTACACTTTTGATGTACCTGTTGAAACTACTGTACCGTCTGCAACAACCCGACAGCCATTAGCGTTTACCCTTTTACTAGGTAAATCACTGTTTTACTCTGTACAATCTTGAGGATTGATCTTCGGGGAGACATCGATGGGGAACGACGGCGTAGCGGCGGTGGAGAAAGCGCTCGGGCTACTGGATTGCTTCAAGCCCGGCGCCGAGACACTGTCCTTAAGCGAACTCGCACAGGCGTCGGGCATTCACAAGACGACGGTCTACCGCCTGATGAATTCGTTGGAGCGCATGAATTATGTCGTGCGCTCCGATGCAGGGATGTATGCGCTGGGATCGCGTCTGCTCTTTCTCGGAAAGCTCTACGAGCAGTCGTTCCACCTGTCGACGGTAATCCAGCCGATGCTCGAGGCGCTCGCTGCGGCGGCGAAGGAAAGTGCGTCGTGGTACGTCATCGACAAGGAGCAGCGACTTTGCCTGTTTCGGGCCGAACCATCCGAGGGATTACGCGAGACGCGCCTGCCGGGCACGTCGTTGCCGCTCGACGGCACCGCGATCAGTCAGGTGCTGGTGCAATGGGGATTGCAGCGCGACGCCACGCTGGCCTCGCCGACGCTGCCGATGTTCACCTCGGGCGCACGTGATCGCCATACGGCAGCGTTTGCCACGCCGGTCTTCGGCGAAGGCAATGCCTTCATGGGCGCGCTGGCCCTGTCCGGTCCGGCATCGCGCCTGGAAGTTGCCCACCTTTCCGGCGAGTTGAACGGCATCCAGTTGAAGGCCGCGTCGGAATTGTCGCGCAAGCTCGGCGCGAGCGCCGCGTTCTGCTCGCGCTTGTATCCGATGGGATCACTAGCCTAGCGGCTAGCCGTCGCGAGCCACGTCCTGTCCGACGCGACCAAATGGCCCCCAATCGGGTCACCTCTCGTAGCGCAACGCTGCCGCATGCCACGACCCGATTCATCGATATCGCCTATCCTGAAATAAAGCCCCTCGCGTATTGCGTCCTTCTTGACGATGACCATCCTTCGAGAAACCGTTCCGGGACTAATCTTGGTATCGAGTCAGCTACGGCAGGCAGCAAAATTTCTGGCCGACGATGTTATGCGCCACTGTGGTTCAGCACCAGCTAGTCGATCATGGACTTTTAAACTTAGACGATGCGACCTCTCCCTCGCATATCCACGCACCGTCGGTTTTCGGGAATTTTTGTCGATCCACTATCCTGAAACTCGCATTACCAAGTAGGCGATCGCTTTTTTGGTCAAGGCTTTGGTCAGCCTTTGAGGCATTGTGGGCAGGAGTAACTGGCCCCGGGGTGTGGCTCGGCGAGCTGCATGTGCGGCGGCGGGGTTTCCAAAGGGCCCTCCCTTTGGGCATACTTCACCGTGACCCCTTCGCGAAGTATGCCGTCGCTTCTGAGAGTATCTCCACATCGAGTTTCGCGCTCGCCAACTTTTCGCGAAGCCTACTCACCTCGGCTTCCAACTCCGAGACCCCAGGCTTGACACGGCTCGCTGTCGGCGTCGTGCTGGGCACCGCTACCGCCTCTTCACGCCGCTACTTGCGTGCCCAGTTCCCAACCGTCGCAACCGGCACCCCAAGACGTCGCGCTGCCTCGTGGTATCCAACAGAATTGGCCAACCTGGCCGTCTCTGTTCGAAATTCCTCCGTGTAGCGACGATTCAGTACGTGCTTTTCGCCCATCTCGACCTCCGTTCAACAGATTATCTAACATGTCTGCTGTACGTTGTTTCGAGCAGGGTCACTCCGCCGCATTGAGCATCACTGGGACGACTTCCTGCGTCTGGCAGGCTCGCTGAAACTTGGCCGTGTTCCCGCTAGTGGGATCATGCGCATGCTTCAGGCGGGCGACCGGATGACCCAGCTCGCGCAGGAGCTCGCGGAATTCGGGCGCATCGATAAAACAATACACTCGCTGCGTTACATCGACGACGAAGCGCATCGCCGCGACACGTTGATCCAGCTTAACCTCGGTGAGCGGCGGCATCAGCTTGCGCGCGCACTGTTTCACGGCAAACGCGGCGAGCTTCATCAGCAATACCGCGAAGGTCAGGAAGATCAACTGGGTGCGCTCGGGCTAACCCTGAACGTCATCGTGTTGTGGAACACGATCTACATGGATGCCGTGCTAGCGCAATTGCGTTCCGAAGGTTTCCAAGTCCACGACGGGGATGTCGCCCGGCTCGATCCGCTGGGTTTCGATCACATCAACATGCTCGGCCGCTATTCGTTCGCTGTTCACGAAACCGTTGCCCGCGGTGAGCTACGGCCTCTTCGCGATCCACGCGAAGGCGGCCCTGAAATTCCTTAAGTACACTTTCCGTTCCGTTGATCCCCAAAGACCGTTGTCAGGCGGAACCGCCATCGCGCTTGATGCGTGGCAATCCTGAGCGACGTCAAAGCGCGGATGACGGAGATAGATCGTGATGACCAAAGCGTCGCGATCAATGGCGTGAGATCTATTTCCCTTGCCTGCGATGCGGCATCACACGGGGGCGGCGAGCGATGATCAACAGGGGCGGTGCGATCGAATTGGAACGAATTGTTTCGGTCCGACTCATTACGGGATGAAAGAACGCTTTCTACAAACGACTTCAGCAGTGCACTGCATGGGGGGATCGGACATTGCCAGGTTTGCCGATCAACTTTTCCACGGGGCAAAGCTGTCTTTTTTAGAGAGACGCCGATCCTCACATTTTGTAGCAACTTCGTATGAAAGGTTGCACCGCCAATGTCATCCGCAAGCTTATTCTCCGCGTTAGTACGCTATGTAGCGAAGAAAAGGCCTTATTCAGGCCTTACAAAAACGAAAATATATCGAGACTCTCGGAGTAAATCGTCATGACGACGTCTTTTCACCGCATCCGCGCAATCGCCATCGCGGCGTCCACTTTTCTTGCTTTGGTTCCGCTTTCCAGCGAGGCACAACAGGTCCCGTCGCCGACATCGCCTGCGGCATCGCTGGGTGATCCACCTTCCCGCGTCGCTCGACTGAACTACTTTACGGGGACGGTGACGCTAGAACCGGCGGGCTTGACCGACTGGTCATATGCAGTGTTGAATCGACCACTCACTACCGGCGATCAGTTGTGGGCCGATGCCAACGCACGAGCGGAATTGCATGCGGGTTCGACGGCATTGCGACTGGATCATCAAACCGCGCTCGACATCGTCAATCTAAACGACACGATTACGCAGTTGAAAGTGACACAAGGCACGCTGTCTGCCCATATACGGGCGCAAGCGCCCGGTCAGAGCTTCGAGATCGACACGCCGAACGTCGCATTCGTCGCGACCACTCCAGGCCTGTTCCGCATCGATGTCGCGGCCGATGGCAGTTCGACCACGGTTACGCTACGCGCAGGCTCTGCCACGCTGTATGGCGATGGCGGCTCGTTCCAGATGCGCGCTGGCCAGCAAATTCAGTTTGTCGGTACCGGTCTGCAGCAACAAGCAGGCGGCGCGGTGCCAGGACTCGATGCGTTCGACCAATGGGTAGCCAGTCGCGATCATGCTGAAGACGCCTCTGTATCCGCGCGCTATGTGTCGCGTGAAATACCAGGGTACGAAGATCTCGACGCAAATGGTACGTGGCATAGAGATCCAAGCTACGGCGAAGTGTGGGTACCCACAGTGGCGGTATCAGCCGGATGGGCACCGTATCACCAAGGACACTGGGCGTGGATTGCCCCCTGGGGATGGACCTGGGTGGACGATGCGCCGTGGGGCTTCGCGCCCTTCCATTATGGTCGTTGGGCCTATATCAGCCATGCGTGGGCCTGGGTGCCGGGACCGATCGTCGCGCAGCCGCCCGTCTATGCACCTGCTTTGGTAGCTTTCGTTGGCGGCGGTAACGGCGGACCACGCTGGGGTGTCGATCTGGCGATTGGCGCAACCGTCGGCGCAGGCATTGCCTGGTTCGCGCTCGGACCGCACGAAGCGTGGCACCCGGCCTATCACTACAGCCCCGCATATTACAATCGCATCAACAACGTGAACATTACCAACGTTCACAACACGACGATCGTCAACAACATCACCAACATCCATAACACTTACATCAACCAGAGCGCGCCTGGCGCCATCACGGCGGTGCCCACCAATACCTTCTTACGCGGCCAACCCGTGGCACAGGCCGCGCGTCCTTTCAATGCTCAGATGTTGGCACATGCACAAATTGGTGCCGGCGCCCCGGCCATTGCACCGGTTCAGCAGAGCTTTGCGGGTGCAATGCGCCCGGCGAACGTCGGCGCGCCGGCCGCGCTCGCACAGCGTCAGGTGGTGGCAACGCGCTCGCCGGTCGTGCCGGCAGCGTTCCACGATACGCTGGCGCAGCGATTCGCGGCAAGCGACGGCAAGGTTCCCGGGGCCGGTGATCCAGTAGTGCGTACGACCGCACCCGCAGCGTTTGCTGCTCGCACCCCAGGCGCCGCGGCCGCTCCGACCGGCTATCGCGTCGTCGATCGCACACAAGTCCACCCGGTGAGCATGCAGGGCGCGTCCGGCCACTCCGTCGAAGTACCCGCAGGTCATTCAGCAGAGCCGCCTCAACTTCCGGGTCGCGGACCCGCGACCCGAAGCGTCCCTAACCCCGTAGCGCCTCGGCCGCAAATCGCCGAACAGCCACACCCAATCCAAGCGCCCGAAAACGGTGTACCGCACCCGCGCGAAGCCGTCGAGCGCGGTCAACCTGTGCAGCATGTGGTTGCGGCACCGCACGCAGAGCAACGGCACAGACAAGTTGAACCGCACACGCAAGCACGCGGCGAAGCGCCGAATGATGAAAAAGCCGTTGAGAAGCCGTATCCGGAAAAAACCGCCGAGCCACGCGCGGAGCCCCACGCCGAACAGCCGACGCACCCGCATCCGGAAGTGCAACACGCTCGGCCGCAGCCTCGCGAGGCAGAGCAACACAAACCTGCGAAAGAACATGGAGAGGAGGAGCATCGGCGCTAAGCGCGCTGGGACCGTGCCAGCCGGCGCACGATGCGCTCTGCAAATAGTGCGTTCTTGCGTGCGTCGATCGAATCGAGCAATCGCGTAATCTATGTGGTGCCGATTTAGCCGGATCGACGTGCGGCCGACTTTCGTATAACGCTGCGGGCTTCTGACCTGCTCCCCGCGATTGGCCCTCTCATCTTTTCCTATGCTCAACGTTCCTTGAGTACCGATGCTCGCCATTGGTCGCGTGTGAGGCCGCATCGCTTCAATTCTGCATCTGAGGGACCCTTGCGTTCTTTCTCGTATTGATCCAAAAACCTACCTTTGTCGGTACCGGCAGGAATAAAAACGAAAGTCTCTGTGCCGTCGCATTTGCTTTCAATGCCTTGCAAGGGCTCTGCAATCACGGCGGAACACATAGCAACGGTAAGAGCGAGCGTGAGACTAATCATTCGATATGACATGTATGCTCCCCTGTGTGCGGCCAGGGCTGCTTTTACAACTCTCGTGGGCAGTTTATACCGGGAACGATTCACATGGCAATCGGCACTCTTACCAACGACGGAAGAGAAAAGTTTCGACTGAAGTCTCTGCTTTTGTTATCTGACTCGCGCACGTTTTTCCGGGCTTTACAACATCGACTTTAACATCGCGTTATGCAATAAAATCTTGCCCTGCTTAACTAACCGTACCAGTTCATTGTAAAGTTCGTAAAAATCTATTTTGCGTCGCAATCGAATCACAAAGGAAATGTTTTCACTTCCCAAGCATAAACGAGCGCCTTGTTAACAATGGGGTCTACTAAAAAATTATTACATATAGTTTTCTTTGAAAACACTTGACAAATATAATATTTTAATTTAAAAATATCTTAGTTCTAAACTCCAAATATATTACATATGCATGAATTTCCAGGAATTTATGTCGATACATATAATTAAATGTGGGGCAGGCGAGCCCCCCCCGCTCCTACCTGGTCATATTCCCAAACATCTCACCGTTCCCCCTGAACGGGAAATACGCGCCACACAATATCTGTCAAGCATATCGGCTCACTTTCGAATAATCGAGGCATGAAATGGAATTCGTAATGATGCGCGGCGACGAGCGTGCTACGTTCGATCACCACATTCTTCCACGTCTCATGTGGCGTGACGAGAACTCGCCTTTATTTTATAAAGCGGCATTTGGCTATGCCCTTTTGTTGAGTATCGGTGCCCGCGGCACCGGCTCTAATGCGCGACCGAGCCTCGCGCGTTTCTTTGATAAGACGCATTTCGACGGACACCTTATCTCTTCCGATTTATCTGTCTTCAAAAACCTACGCGACGAATTTTATGCGAAATTTAATATCGCTAAAACATATAGAAAATTCGAAATGGATGATGAGCAAGAAATCGTTGTCAACGATAAGAAATATAAGCGATTGAATTTCGAAAATATTTATGAATCACAAACATCCGTTACCAATGCAGTAGCTTATTTTGTCAACCAGGTAATTGAAGAATTTTATAAGGCAGAGTCGGCCTCAGATGATTCACTCAAGTTGCCGGTATTTTTGTTGTCGAAATTTTTCTACGATATCATTTTCAATGATGGCTCACCACTAAATGAGGATAATAATAAAAATTATCCAAAGCAATTTGAAACTCGAACGCGCTGCGAATGGCGTCTCTCTGAGTTTTATAACTGGATGAGTCAGGCTCATGATAAATTGGCTGAAATTCAGGAGTTTGAGTTTTCAAAATTCGCTTTTTATCTCCAAAACAATCAGACTGGAATGAAAGTCGAGTTGACACCGTTCTTTCCATTCGCAAACGGGCTGTCGTTCGATTCATCATTGCAAAAATATGATGTCTCACTCGCTCCCGAAGTGAAAACGCCGCGAAGAAGTGCATTGTTATTAAACGATAAAGATATTGTCACTTATCAAGCCGAAAAAACCGACAACCCGAGCGAAGGCCAAATATTTTCAGTAATTTATAATAAATTTATCGAGATTATTTCAAATTCAAGTTTTCTCGATGCAAATGTCGCGAGTGCCCTTAGAGTGCACCTCGATAGTGAAAGAAGTGCAAGTGCTAATAAAGAAAAAATCATCGCATCTCCGAAAAGTATTTTCCCTGCCTTGCAGGCAATTGTAGATGTCGAGCAATCCACGGAAATTTCTAATCGAAGAATAACTCAGAAAGCTATTCGTCGATTACGGCTTGCTTCGTACCTACCATGCCTGCTCCAGGGAAAAATTCCAGAAGATTTAACGGCATCTGCAAATGACGACGTCGCTGATGCGCGCGTAGACGAAATACGGGTATTCCATCTTTTTGCAAATCAATCAGCAAACATGCCTTTACATCTGATTGAGAATTTCAAATCATTTACACCACAATATGCTGCACACGTGGCCGAAGGACGTGCCGAGCGGGTCGAGAAAGAGGAATATATCTGGAGTGGGCCAATATGGATTGGGCTGGCCGCCGGATTACTTTTATCTCGTCATCTGGGAAACTGGATGGGTGAACTCGAGGAGCCTGCTCCTTCCAGCATTTTAGTCGAAGGAAATATATATTTCCTCACAACATTGATTCCAAGGCTACATAACGAGCAATGTTACTACTATAAAATGGCCAAGCAGCTCGTCCTCGATAGGTCCACCATGCAGCTCCGCCCCGAAGACCCGTCCAAGCATATTCGTTCGCGATTAACATATCCCAGTACATCTCCGGAAATTGTTAAAAATGCATATTTAACAACTACCCACTACCCCTTCCCGAGAGTAAAAAAGACCAATAAGGGTGACATAAACGATTCGATCCCCTCTGAATACGGCATTCAATGGAAATACATTCCGGTTGGCACCATCAAGACACGACTTTCGCCGCAACAAATAATGCGAGCATCATTTAGAAAGACGGCTCAGGAAATATCGAACGCTGAAGTTGATGCGATCACATTTAAGAATGCATCCGACTTAACACGACTTGAAATCGAAAGACAGTCTAGAGATAGGGACGAGCGCTTCTTATTTCATAGGTATTATTGGGTCAACGACCAATTCAATGCGTACTATGCGCAGCGAGAAACGTATGCTAAAGAATATGAACAACTCGATACCGATCAGGAGTGGTGCCATTTGCTGGGGCATGGCGATGGTGGAGAAGATGCATCGTACAATTTGGTCGCGGCAAGCAAACATTGCAACACGCAGCAGCTTGCCATAGAGACAGCCATCAGGCGCTTTGAAGATATCCACAAGCATCTTCATGTACATGCGTCGGCGTATTTAATGGGTAATGCAGGTGAATTTCTAAGCGCAACACAGGCACAAAACAGAGTCGCGGAACTCAAGAAAAAAATGCCCCGCCTCGCCGAGCTTGCCAAACGCCAACTCGATGTATCACCCGTCATCATTAAATCGTTCAAAATGTTGATACAATTCGTGCTTCGTTTTGAAATTAATAATCACACACATTTTTCAGAATTTAATATCAATGCGAAAAGTAATTCTGCTTCCGAAAATTCAATAATATTTAGAAACATTTTTACCGGAGCTTTTGAATTTCTACTTAGCAATGATCAGAAGATTGAAGGCTTAATATTATCGAAGATATTTGTTTGCATTGTCGATCTTCTAGGTGGCAAGCGCACACTCCCTATTTCTGACATTGAATCTGAAGATTCGGCTCCTGCAGAGATTTTTTTCCATAAAATAAAGAGCAATCCCGACCTTCAAAAAAAAATTCGCAATCAACTTCATGCACTGCTCGATAATTATTTAACAATCGTGACATGGGCACCTCCCGCGGCACTTTTTATTCGTTATGCGGTAAAATCGACCGCTTCGGGGTCTTCTGGTAAGCTGTTTGATATGATCTTAGATGCACAAATCGAAAATTTTGATCGGAACGAATTTCGCCTATTATCCACTGCTGTTAAATATCTCGTTTTTTCGAATCATCAGTCAAGTATTTCTGGTGAAGAAAAAAACAATTACTTTAATAAGCTGTCAGATGCGATTTTGGAGAATATTGACCTGTTCGAAACCCCTTCAAATTCGGATTTTTCGATAAAAATGCTAATGGATGCATTTAAAAAATTATGGGACGACGGTTTCTATCTTATCAGTGATGTTACGTTCACTTTTAATCCATTTGATTTTTCAATTACTTTGCTTGATGCTGTTCCATTCAAACTTTACGGTGGAAAACTGGATGCCTTGGTCGACGAGGATGCGAATAGTTATTTTGAAAACAAAATTAAAAATTTAAAAAACACAAAAAATCATATATGCGATACTTTTCTTGCTGGAGATGTCGCTAATCAACCCTCAATTTATCGCATTAATCAAATTATAAATGATTTCGATAAATTTTTAGAAATTATCGACGAAGGAAAGCGTCAAGATCGCGTACTTTCCTGGAACGAACAAAAAGATCGTAATCACATGAAAAATGTCGAGATTGCACTTTTTAATTGCTACATCGAATTTGTCGATGCGTATTGGTTTGCCGCAGATAATACGTCATCCACGATGATGCAGACGGAATTGGATGGCGCATCGTGACAATATCAGTTTCCCGATTAAAGCGTATTTACGATCGCTGGAGAGAAGACAGCCTCGATCATGCCAAAACCGATGAGGGCCTTTATATCGATTTGCCGCGTTTTGGATTGCAAACAAATATTTTTAATGAACATTTGTTGCCTGCACGATTGCGCACGCTTTCGTGCAAGGAGATCACATGGCACGAAAAAACCGCGCATATCGAAATTAAAGGGCGGCAAACCACGAACGGCGCGGCGTTCTCCGTCACCATGCATGTCTTCGTACTCGACGACCACCCTGACCCGGCAATACATTGCGTCGCCTCGCTCAGTGGCGCATTATTTGAGAAATGGCACCCAGCCACCGCGATCCGCGGCATCTACCCTCCCAGGTGGCTGCGCGCCTTTACGCTCGATGCGGTCACGTGCTGCGTGTCAACCCTCAATGGGGATCGCGCCGGGCTGGAAGATCTCCTCGGCAAGGATGTCGGTGGATTCGCTGTTACCACGTTACGACGCGGCGTGAACTTTCGTGGATCGGCAGCGCTGCCGCTCTGCGATACGATTGAACACCTGAAAACATTTGCCGCGGAAGACCATCGTGCCGATCAGGATGCGCCGTCGGAAATGCCTTCTTTGAAGGCGATTATCGCTGGTTGGACCACGCCACGCCTCATTAGCGGCCATGTCGGCGAACGCGACGGGCTGGCGTTGTTATCGATCGACGTCGAGGCGGCAATGCGATGGCAGCCCTTTGTCGATAACAGCCTGGCGATCACGGTCGAAACGCTGACGCTTTCCACAAGCCGATTGAACGATCGCGAAGCGGCACCTGCGCTGGGTTTTGCTATATCAGGCCAAATTACGCTGCCCTCGCACCAGCACGCAAACTACTCCGCGAGTACCGCTACGGCGCCTACGACAAACGCACCGACATATGCGTATCGGTTGGGCATCGATGCGAGCGGGCAGGCTTTGCGCCTCCAAGCCGATTTGGTAACGAGACCCGATGGCGATTGGCTGAGCGGACTGCGCATTCCCGGCTTGTCCGACGTTATTCCTGCCGGTGTGATCCCGACCGTCAAAACGTTGGGCCTTCAGTTGCCATTCAAGAAGGACGGACTCAAAACACTGCGCTTATCGCTTGCCTGGGACAAGTGGGTCCTTGTGGGAGAAGATCATGCTGATACGCCCGCACTGATTACAATGCAGCCGACCGTGCACATTGTCACCGGCTTCGCTGCAAATAATACGGAAATACGGTTAGACGCAAAACTCCGCTTCCGTGACAACGGCACCTTTGATCTCACCGCGCGCTACCCTTCTGGGGATTTTGCCGCCACGCTGTCGAGCGACACGCCGCTGAATTTTCAACGTGCGTTCGGTGGACTGTTGGCGCGGCTCACGCCCGACCCGGAGAAGTTTTCGATCACTGTACTCGATCTCGAAGGCAATCTGCCCCGTCGCGACTTCACGTTTCATGCAGTAGCGCGCGGCGAATTGAATTTCGCGATCGCGGAAACGGCACTCACCCTTTCCCACATCGATTTCAGCGTGTCCCACGCGGCGAGCGAGTGGGAGGGAAGCCTCTCCGCTCGCTTGACCATTGCGAAGATTCCCTTTGAACTATCCGCCGCTTTGACGGACGGGAGTTGCCACTTCGCCTGCGTCGTGTCTTCCGTTGCTGTGAAAGACCTCTCAAGGGAATTATTGGGTATCGCCGCGCCAGAGGCACTGCGTGATGTCGTACTGAAGAATTTCTGTCTGGACTTCTCTCTGGGCAAAGAAAACACCTTGAATCTGTCCGCTGAGTCGGAAGGCGAGATTGCGATAGGTGGCCTGCGCATCGGCATCGATCGTCTTGCGCTGGGTTACGATAAAAAGGTCGGCGGCTTGTTCTTCGACGGCGACGCCCATCTCCGCTATGCCTCGCAACAGGGGTGCGACGTACCGAACGAAACGTTTGCATCGCTTGGTGTCAGTTACAAAGATCGGCGTGGTCTTATTCAGGGATCTGCGACAGGCTTAGATCTGAATCTGGCAGACATGATCGGCGCGCTCTCTCAAGATCTCGGACTGCCGGTGAAACTCGAGGGGACGGCGGCGATCAGCGAAGTGCATGTGCTTTACGGATTCGGGGAAGGCCCTCAGCGCTTTGCCATGCATTTGAAGCTCTATTGGGGAAAAGGCGACGCTGATTCCGTTGCAAACTGGTATTTCATCGCGCAAAAGCCGAGCGATGGACCGTGGCGTTCGATCATGTATATGACGTTGCCACCGCTGGATTTCTACGCACTGCCTTACGTAGGTGAGGCTTTGCGCGGCGTGACGAATGCGATCGATCGAGCGGAAGCATCGACACGGCCATCACCGTCGCAGACATCCGGTATTGTCAAGCCCGTCATCGGGATAGACAATATCGCGCTCGGTATTGCGTCAAAGATGGACAGCACCGCGGTGGCGTCAATGGTGAACGGTATCGATTTCGCGGCAGGGTTCGGCGATATCGACATGCGTTCCGGCTACAGCCTGAGCGCCGATATCGCACTGCCGAACGCGCGGCGATCAATCGTCTTTCCGCGCCGTATTACGAAACCGCCAGAAGAAGCCGAGACGAGCGCCACAGCAGGCAAGTCCGCAACACGCGATAGCGTGCCGACAAGCACGTCGCCGACGCACGGCGCCGACAACGCGGCGAATCGGCAGACGACGCATTCCGCTACGGCGACTGCAGACACCGCGGTCGGGACGACCGCAGACACCACAGCAGACACCACAGCAGGCACGACGGCCGACACCGCCCACGGCGTGTCGAAGGGCGCCCCGTCGCGCGTCACGGACAGCGGCGCCGTGGTGGGACGCGCATTCGGCCCGGTCACGATTGCCCGCATCAATGCGTCTGCCAGCAAAGCAGGGCTGCGTGTCGACATCGATGCCACCGCGAAACTGGGACCCATCGAGATGTCACTGATCGGCTTGCGCGCCGACTCACCGCTGTCATGGCCTCCGGTGCCTACTTTCGCGCTCGACGGTATGCGGATCGCATGCACGACCGATACGCTCACGCTTGCGGGCGCCATTCAAAAGGCCGACACCGCTTACGTCGGTCAAATCGTGGCGACCCTCGGTAAATTCTCTTTATCGGCGCTGGCGCTCTATGAGCCACTGCCGCAACCATCGATCGGCATGCTGATGGTATTCCGAGGGCCGCTCGGCGGACCACCGGCGTTTTACATTACCGGGCTCGCGGGCGGCGTTGGATATCACCGCGATCTCGTGACCCCCACGATCGACACTGTCGCAAAACATCCTTTTATCGAGGCAATCGCGGGCTCGGCCGGCGCGGACGCCCTCACACAACTGCGTACCATCGCCCCTCCCAAGATAGGCAATCACTGGATCGCGCTCGGCTTAAAATTTACCTCGTTCAACCTGGTCGACAGCATTGCATTGCTAACGCTATCTTTTGGCTCGGAATCGAAAGCGAACCTTCTCGGGCGCTCGACGTTCGTGTTTCCACCGCCATCGAAATCCGGGAAGAAAGCAGAGAAAACTCTCTCACTCGCAAAAATTGAACTGGCGTTGCTTGCGGAGCTTCGGCCCGCGCTCGGTGAGTTTTGCTTGCTGGGCCAGTTGACACCGAGCTCCTATCTGTTCGATCCGGAAGTGCACTTGAGCGGTGGATTCGCGTTCTGCTTTTGGTTCGGACCGAATCCGCATGCGGGCGATTTCGTCCTGACGGTTGGCGGCTATCATCCCAGCTTCACCGTTCCGGATCACTACCCTCGCGTTCCGCCCTTGGCCTTGAACTGGCAGATCACATCTCAACTGTCGATCAAGGGCAATCAATACTTCGCGCTGACACCGAGCACGCTCATGATGGGCGGACGACTGAGCGTTGCATGGCAAAGCGGCCGTATTCGTGCCTGGATCGATTTCGAAGCGCACTTTCTAATCCAATTTCAACCGTTCTGGTTCGAGGCCGTGGTCCGCATCAGCGTCGGCGTCGACGCCCTGTTCGATACCTGGTTCGGCACGTTTCGCGTGTCCGTCGCGGTTGGCGCCAATCTCTATGTTTCCGGCCCGCCCTTCAATGGTGTGGTACAGGTCAGCGCCGCGGGCATCGCTTTCGATATTGCGTTCGGTGAACGCACCGCGCCGTCACCGCTCCCGATTGATTGGGATACGTTCCGGCGAACCTTGCTGCCTGCAGCGAACCCGGCAGAGCGCGCGCGAATGGATCAACCGCTCCCGACGAAGCGGGTCGCCGACGCTCCGGTTGGCCCAACTATCACAGACAGCCTTATTACTGTCAGCGCACTCTCCGGGCTTGTCGACACCGATGACATCACGAAGGATTGGATCGTCTCGGCGAATGACTTCGCGGTCGAGATTGCGTGTGTCGTGCCGGTTTCGCGTGCCGTCGGCCCAGAGGATAGCGTCCATCTAAGTAAGCAGGCGTTTGGCGTCAGACCGCTTAACTGGGCGTCCGGAAGTGTCGTCAGTGTTTTGAACGTGTCCGTGCAAGGCGGCGGACGCTGGTGCGTGCGACCAATCGTCAGCCAGGTTGCCAGTGGCATATGGGGAGATAAGCAAAACGGTCGGGCACCGATGCTGAGCAATGTCTTGACCGGTGTCGTCATCACACCTCGTCACGACTTGGGGAAAACGACAACGGACACCCTCGCATTGACATGCGAGGACCAGAAACCGGTCCACGAGACGCACGCATGGTGGGTCGAGACACAAGTATCAACCGCGCGAAGCGCCGATAACGTCATCGCGGAGATACAGTCGACCATTGCTGCCAGCGACGTGATAGCCGCCCGGCAAAAGGTGCTCGATGCGATCGAGCACCTCTCGGGCCTGAAAGGCGAATCGACCATGATGCTGACGGATATCGGCCGCTCCGCCGTGCCACACGAGGCCCTGAATCGGCCAGCCTCCTTTACGTGCTTCACCCAGGGTCTGCCAGAATTCCTGACCGCACCACCGCTATTGTACGGATGGGACGCCCCATGTACCCAGGATGATGGTCTACCGTCTCGATCAGGATCCGCATTGTGATACGTCCGTCGCCCATTCCCGCCAAACACAAATGACAGAACAACATATTGCGTTCTCGGATCGTCAACGACCGATTCTGCCAGCAGGCAAACATACGATCACGGTCACGCAAGACATCGTGCCGCCGTCTGGCCCCCACCCTGTCGAATCGTTCATGCGTGCGCAGACGCTGCGGGTTGATGGACCACGCTACACGCTGAATCCAACGCTGGTGCATGCGGTACATCCGCCCGTCGGCCATCAAAGCGATTACACGGATACGCTGCCACATATCGTTCTGACGGACTGCACCCTGCCGTGGCAGCGCTTCGCACAATCGACGGAGTGCGCGGCTCAGTCAGCGCACACGTCGGCGCCACCGGTGCTGGACGATCGTAAAACCTGGCTGGCGTTATTGGTCCTCCCCATGGAAGACGCGCCGCCTCTCGTGACGAGCCCGATCAAGGCCCGTTTTCCGGATGCCCGGGAAAGTGGTGAACTTACCGAGATTGCGGTGTCCCGCGCGGTATTCGACGCGGCGCTACCCGATTGGCACGATCTCGATACGTTTGTCCATGTTCGCCATGTCGGCATCACCGAAAAACCATCCGTGGAAGGAGACACCGCGGCGGCACGTTTTAGCGTTGTACTCGCGAGCCAGGTACCGCGTATCGCAGGACGTCACGTCGCGCATCTCGTGTCGCTGGAAGACGTCGATCTGAGGGATCGGTCACTTCCAGGCACGGACGTCCATCTCATCAGTTTGTTTCACTGGGAATTTACCCACCTTGCAGGTCGCACCGATACGCCGCTCGGCACGCTGATGCATCTGGACATCGGTCCGCTTGCTTTACCGGTCCGGACACCGGATGGTCATGATACGGCCGAGAAGGCAATGGTAAAGTGGGCCTTGGCGCAAGGGTACTGCGCACTCAACCACGTCATGCGCGGTCCGCTGAACACCGTGTCGTGGTATCGGGGGCCGCTGCAATCGTCAAAGCGCATCGACCCCATGTTGAACCCGAAAACCGCTTTTGCATTGAACAGCGACAGTCTGCTGCGCTATGACCCCGCGATCGGGATGTTCGATGTCAGTCTGGCTGCAGCTTGGCAACTCGGACGCATGGCGGCCATGAACGATGCGGCATTCAGTGCGACGTTGCTGCGTTGGCGTCAGACCGTTTCCCGTGAAGCACAACGCAAGCGCCTGGCACCCATGGCGGAAATAAGCGATGTAAGCGCCGCGAAGGAATCAGGCCACGATGCGCCGCGCGAATCGAACAGTGTCGGTGCGGCGTGGCATGCGTTACCCATGGACACGGACGCGGCATTGTTGCAAAAAGCACTGAACGACATCACACAACCTCGGCACATCAGGTCGGACCATCCTGGCGAAGCGGTGGACCCCACCGGCGCAGAGGATGAAGCGCGCGTATTCACCTGGCTGGACGATTTGACGACCTTCAAGCATGTCCCGACACAGTACCTCGTCCCGGATCCTAATATGTTGCCCCCCGAGAGTTTGCGATTCTTTCAGGTGGACGCGAATTGGTTGCTGGCGCTCGTCGCCGGTGCGCTACGGCTGAACACGGATGCAGCGGCACGTGACGCATTTTACGAATCGGCGTGGCTCGCACGTCACTTTCCAACACCGTCCGGCCTCGCGAAAACGGACCATGCGCAGGTAGGCGGCGCTTCATCAACATCCGCCAACGTTTTTACCGGTTTCCTGCTGCGCTCGCAACTGGTGGCAACGTGGCAAGGGCTCGAAGTACGAGGAAAGGTCCGGGACCGCCCTCTCGGCGACGGAAAAGATCCCACCGGCAAGACCGACGATGCATCGGGGCCGGCGTGCCAACCGATGCGTCTCGATATCATCGGACCCTCGATGCTGTTCGCGCTATATCGTGGATCGCTCGAATCGGTCGAATTCGTCGAACCTGCGGAGACGACGGCGTTTTTCGTACCCGCAGAGCCCTATTTTCGACGCCAGACAGCCGCACGCTACACGGGTGGCGCATCAGCGCCGCTCGCGTCGTCGATCTTCGCCACGCATCATACGCAAACCAGCCGATCGGTCCGTTTTTACTTCGACGATCAACACGCCACGCCCCTTGCAAAATGACCATCGAACGCACCTCTCCCCTCGGACCGCTACTGCTACCGATCGACGTTAATGCAATGCGCATCGGGCACGGTGACAGCGTCGAAGACCGTCAGCTCGTTGCGCCGTTCTATCATTTTTTCGACCTGCCGACCGGTGCGGAACACGGCGACGCACGGGCCCCCTATATCTCGAAAACGCTCGGCGATCAGGCGCAAACGTTCGCAGGCCGCACGCAAGCGCAAGCCGGGATTCACCTGCATTGGACGCTGCCCCAGATATTAAGGCATGGGGTGCAACCGAAAACCGCTGTCGCATCGGACGCCCACGCCGGTGCGGTGCGATTTCCGCGCCTGCCCAATCGCTGGCTCATCACACGATTCGCGACCTCCGCGGCGGCCCGTTCGCCGACACCTGCGTACCGAAGCCGGCGATGGCTTGTGGAAAGCGATCGCCTGTCAACAGCGCCGTTGCCAGACAACGGCGGATTGCCGCATCCGAGCGTGCTCTACAACGATCAAGGCGTCGCTACGCCATGCTATCTTGGCTGGCGCTCGGATCTCGATCTCCCGGCCAGCGAAGACGACGTGGCGTTCCGCACCGCGCCACGCAAGCGCAAGGCATTATCGGAACTGACAGCCATCGCCTATGGCAGCCCTGTTTTTACGTCGCTGTACACGCATTGCTCGACAATCCTCGGCGCCTATGACGACCTGCGAGACCTGCCCCGGGAATCTGCCGAGGAGGGATGGCTGCTGACGTATCACGTGAGCGGCTGGTACGAAGGCGATCAGGTATCGTCCGATACCTGCATGGGCGAGGCCGAACTCATCGCCGCGATGTGCAATGACACGCCAGACGCGGTGCCGGACGCGGCGGACCGACTGGTCTGCGCCGGATCAATCGATGGATTGTCGTGGTCTGTGGACGTCCGCTATCGCGAACGCGAGCGACAGCAATATCAAGATGACCCCACATTCTTCGCGCTGGGCCAGACAGAAGAAGAAGCGATCGCCGCTGGCATTGCCACCCGGCTTGGGAAGCCGGATCTGGAAGCCCTGCTATTGCTTTTGCAGTTCGGCGAACTTGGCACCCATGACGAGGCGACCCCCGCGGATGTCGACTTCGTCGATCGACTTCATGAAGCGACGTTCAAGCCGGTCGATGCCGGCCGTATCTGGACCTTGAAACGCAAGACGCATCCGACGCGCGGCAAGGACAGCGAAAACGCGGATGTGCCACCACCCAGTGCGGCGTCGTTGAGCGCGCTGGCATCGCTTAATAGGTTGCAGTCCGATTGGGATGCGATAACGCTCACCTTGCATGCCAAGAAACAGCAACTCTTTGCCGACTGGCAGACATGGATGAACCTGCTGTACGCGCCGGATGGTTTGCCCGGCACCATGCTTCGCGACCCCGATGTGTTGCGGGCGTATATCGAGGAACAAGCGGACGATATCGCCACATTGCAACGCATGCACCGAGAGCGTGGGCAAGCGAGCGTTCAAGCCGAGGCGGCGCTGGAGGCGATGCTCGTACGCCATGAAGATGCGCCGTTTTATGACGTGGTGGATGTCGCCGCGCCGCGTCACTGGCAAGCCGAAGAGCCGGTTCTCATGCTGTTCGGCGGCGCGGCGCGACGCTTGTCAACCCCGATCCTCGACACGCCCGCGCAACGTCTCGTCACGGCCGCCATCCCGACGATGCTCGCCTTGGACACCAGCACATCGCTCGATATCGTCTCTCTGTTTCCCATTGCGTCAACGCAAGGTTTCGTGCCTGATGCCATTGCCGTCCTGATCGATCAACTCGCCCGCGAGGCCGTGCTGACGTCGTCAGCGTTTGAACGCTATATGTCGGACCGCACACACGCGCCGCTCTCTGCGCTACGTGACGCCTTCACGCCATTACGCGCCCCACGACGTATCGGCGAGCAGTCAAAAAGTGACTTCGACGATACGATACCAAGCGCAACGGTACGTGCAGGACGTAACGCCGACGCGTTTTACACGCGTTGGCGACCGGTCATGATGCGCTACGCCGCCGACGTTCACGCCGCGTGTAGCACGTCGCCTTGTGATGCGTCGCCCCAGGGCCCTGTTCTGGATCGATTTCACTGGGCTGATCGAAATACGCTGCTGCCGTCGGGGAAGAGTACGTCATGGCCCGTCTACGGGTACGAGGGCACGTCGCTGCTGTCGGATCATGGCAATGTGGGATTGATACAAGCGCTCGACGCCCTCGATGCGCGCCTGCAACCGCAGACCGACGTAGCGAGTGGCGTTGACGACATCGCAGACGCGGAACGATCTGATGCGCGGGCATCGCTGGCAAGCACACTAACGACATTGCGTGATTTCAAGCAGGTGGTCGGCAGCTTGCCGCAACTCGCGCAGAGCCTCACCGGTCTATATACCGCGATGTCGGGTTTCGTCGATAACCTTCAGTTGAACATCGCCGATCCTTACGCCAGTCAGGCCCGCGAGCCGTTCATCGACAAAGTGAGAAAGGCACTGGAGCGGGATCACTGGTTATCGCCACGTCCCACTGCACCTTTCCTCCCCATCGATGGCGGCGGCTTTACCTTACGTTGCGTAGAGGTACTCGATGCATTCGGCCGTACGCGGCGCTTTGACGATTTCAGCGACCGGCTGGCCGTCGCAACACGCATGCGCCGCGGCCCCGACATGCCAGAAATGCATGCGCAACTGCCGGCGCGACTCGTCCAGGCCGCGCAATTGCATTTCCGCTGGGCACTCCGATCACGCGGCACAGACAAGGCATCGGCAAGCGATGCCAGCGATACCACCGATACCACCGAGGTGACGTCGCCGACGCCGATCCTGGGTTGGGCACTGTATCAACCGCTCGAAAATGCCCTGGTGTTCTATGGCAACGGTGGCGCACCCATCGTCGCCATCTCATCGAATTCCCACGCACCGGGCTTAAGCGTCGTGAATCGCACTTATTTCCCGAATGCACGTACCGCATTGGCCTCGCACCCAGAACTGCAACAGCTGCTCGACAGCGTGACGAAGACCGACGAAACACTCCTCCGATTCATGACGCGTGTCCGCGCTGGCGTCGCACAATGCGAGCCGGCAACGGGCGATCAATCCGGCTTGACGCATCTTGTCGGTAGACCGTTGGCCTTGGTGCACGCAACCATACAGATTGCGCTGCGCGGCGGTGCCGCACTCGATCAAGGGTACACCGCGCTCCAAGCGCGCATAGACGGCGCGGAACCCGCCAGGACGCACGCGCTCCGTCAGACCCGATTCGAAGTCAAGCTCGGTGGACATACGGAGGCTGACGATGGATTGATAAGCTACTGGCTGGGTAGCGAACGTGGATTCGACTTCGATACCTTTCATGGCCCTGCAAATCATGACGCAATGTCGATCGACACGCTCGAAGACGTACCAAACAGCCTCATTCTGAGCGCGGGCGATGGTCCGCCGACGTCGCTTGCGTTGCTTATCGATCCATTCGCCGAGGTCAATGCACGCAGCGGCATTCTTCCGGCGAAGGCGATTACGTTGCCAGCGGAGTACTATGCATCAACGTTGAAACGATTCGAATTTGCGATTCATGCCAGCCCGACCCTCGCGTTGAAACCACGTACGACACAGGACAATACGTGGGCGGTCGTGCACCCCCGGTATGGCCGTCATCAATGGCAATGGCGTCTACCCGTCGATGCAGATGAATCGAGTACGTCTAACAGCAAGGATCTGCCTTTGTGCGACGCAAACGAGAGACCTCTCGATTTCGAGCACGATGTACGCCATCTCCTCGACGGTTGGTTGATGATGAAGCGCGATGCAGCCGAACCGGCAACGTCACCCGATCCAGACCGATAGGACAAAGAGAGCAATATGAGCGCGCTTTCCTTTTCACTCGACACCATTGCCGATCTCGCGGCGCACGCCGAATGGCCGCGCCGAAACGCAACCAGTCCGTTCCTGGCGTTGCTCGAGATCGATGAGGAGCAGTGTCGACTGCGCCTGACAAACATCGGTTTGAAGCCGCTAACGCGCTTTGCTACCAACGCGTCGAGGTTGCTCCTCTTTTTCGAACAGTTCATCGATGCTCCCACACTGAGTAGCATCCGAAGCACTTGCACGGATCAGTGGCTGGTCGAAGCCGTTCCGAGCGCCAATGCATTGGTGGTCAGACCGGTCAGAACGCTTGCAGTCGCGTCGAAAGAAACCCTCGAAATCTCGTTGACCATCGGTCTGCGGCGAAGCCGGCCCGACAGCGACATCGTATCGTCGTTGCGGCACACCCCGCTTACGCTGGGCTTTATCGGCGTAGAGGGACTACCGCGCTATTATGCGCAGATGATACCGTGTGAAATCAGCACTACAACGCGCGTGTTACCGTTGCCACCATTGCGCGCCTATCTGAATTCGCGCGTTGTGGTCGCCGATCAGATGCCGCGCCGTCTGATGCTAATGATAAGCAGTGGACAAGGGCAGCCATGGCGCATCTCAAATGGCCTCGATCGGGACGATACGGTTGCGGCGTTAGCAGTGGACACGATGTTCTGTATCGGTTTCTCGCAAGCCGATGCGGCGTCGCTATCCACGTGGCGTGATGCGTTGCGTCGCGCCACCCTCCGCGTTGCCGAGCCGGCGTCCGATGCGTGGATTGTGGAAACGTCGCGGGGTAGCGTCGCGCTACCCCGCTGGCAGCTTGTACCCAAGCTGGCTTCTGAACGTGGTCCCACCATGATGACAGGCGCGTTGTTGATGGAGATAGACGGCCTCTCGCTGGACAGCGAAACGGCCATTGACCTGGAGGTGACAAGTGTGGCGACGCGCTCGCATGCCGCCTACTCGCGAACTTTCCGACTGACGTCTTGTCTCTTGGTATCCGAGACAGAAACGACCATCGCCGTGCCGGATGCCGCGGCGACGAAGGCGCGGCAAAACCGCCTGCTCGCTTTGCAAAGCCGGCATCTCCTCGATGGATCAGTCATACACACGCCGACGCTTCGCAGCAAGGATATGATCGGCCGGCCTCGCTATGCGCTGCAGCTGCGAATTTTCAACGGATCGTCGACACCTTTGGTCTATCTCACCGCCTTCACGGGCCCGCGTTTGAACGGTGTGTCGCTTTCCGTACCAGAAAGAGCGCACGATGTGCCTACCGAAAGAACCGTACTGGCCGTTTTTTCACAACTGGCGTTTGATCATGCGATCACCGTTTCTTACCAGTTGGAACGGCGACGCGTGCTCTCGATCACGGCCTGCATGTATCAAAATGGCACTATGCGTATTAAGGCGATTATTTCGCCATGGCGCGACGAGGATAGGCATGCAGAGGGCACCGTCTCGACTGTCTATGATGCAGTGACAGACGACGACATCGCCGTTTTCTCAACGATAGCCGCCGATGCCGGCGAACTGCGCGCCAACATCGTGATAACGGACCGCTCAGTGGCCACGGCGCCGTTGCATACGCGTACGCCATTGGAACAGTAAGCGGGATCACGCTGTTGCGCACCTGTTTTTATCATATCGACCGTTATGGTGTGTCATGTTGCTACGAATCAACGCCTTATTTCGCAATAGTGCGACGCTTGCATCACGCGAGCTATTTGCACGGGAAACCGAACGACGCAATGGGCGTGACATCAAAGCGGGCGCCGATCTCATCGCTGCGTCGTCGAGTCACGCCGTGGGGCTGACGGTCCGGCTGATGAACGCCAGCGGACAACGGATGGTGCTCCAGCGCATCCATTATTTCAGCGGGGAGATAGTGCGTGAGCCATGCGAAAGCATTCTCGACGATGGGCAGTGGAGTATCTTCGTTTTGAGTGCGGACGCTGTCGGCTTTCTCGTCTATCGCATCGTCGATGGCGATGCACTCACACCGACATCGACCGACGCCGGAACCGACGTACTGATTGCTTGGCGGGTAGGTGGCGGTCGTTTTTTGAATGTCCACAGCGAGTTGAGCCGTGATCGGCCCTGGACAGTGGGCGATGTCGTCGCTGACGAGTGGATCGAGGCAGTGCTAAACGCCACCGGACACGTCCCTCATCGCATCGAGGTCAGTGTTCATCCCACGCGCAAAGTGATTGGCGAATCGCAGCGGGATGACATCGATAGTCTGTCGATACAAATCATCTAGGGGTGGTTCAACGAAAGCGCGCTCCTAGGACTGCCTGCATCCCCAATGCATGAATATTACATTTTATTTACAACAGTTGTCGCACGGTTTTACGCGCACTGCATTAATCGCGGTACGGTGTTCCTTTCTGGATTCAGCCACACTTCTGTCTTCAAATTCCAGTCGCGCAAGCCTCTTGTCCATCTGCGAGGCGCCCGCTCGCGCGCTATCGCGTAGACTTCATGGCGCTTGGTTATCAACTCCTCTGCTTGTCCGTTGTGGCGCTGTGCTGGGGGAACGAACTTCAGGCCGCTATGTTTATGCGTATGGTTGTACGACTGTACAAATCGATGCATCCATTCACGTGCCGCCGTTGTCCGAGTGCAGCACCAGTGGCTTACCAATGCGTGCTTCGGCCAAGCTGGCCCGCTGCATCAGGCGTGCTGCGTGCTGCGCCGACTCCTCCTCGTGCACTTCGTGCGCGACGATCTTGCGGCTGAACACGTCCAACACCATGTACCAATAAAATTATTGTCCCTTTATTGATAAGGGTAACCAGTTATGTCCCAGCTCCCGTCTACGACAGTACTCGCCGAGCTCGGATGCGTTTAACCCTGCCGTTTCTAGAATCACAGCAAACTTGTCTTCCGAGGACCACGCCTCAGGATTCTTCCCATCACCCGGCACGACCATTCCTTGCGATTTGACCTGACGACGCCATGTATAAAGCGTTTGCTCAGTTATATACTCGCTATCTTACCGCCCCCGGAATTCAACATCTAAAATTACTCCGTGCGACAACTAGTCTGACGCCAGCGGAGATCGTCCCACTTTAAACCGGGTGGTAAAAAATTTACGAATTCTGCCCGTATATTTTAATGCCGCGTTGCTTGTAATCGACACAGCATTGCAGAACCTCCATGGCAACAATTGTCATGGCCAAAAATTCGTCTCGAAAAATATGAGTTGATGGCTTCAGTAAATCTAAATTGAGCCGTAAAACGCTTGCAACAAGCGATCGTTCACGAGGACCCGTGTCTAGCGCCACGGGAGCGGTAATATTTGCAGGCTATCGAGGTGATGAAATGACCCAACTGAATATAAAATCCAACAAGATCTCAGTTAAAGGGAAGCTTTCCATAGGGTTCGGCTTTCTCAGCGTGTTGGTGCTCATTGTTTCCGGTATTTCTCTTAAGTCGTTAGGCAATGCGAATGATCGCTTCAGCGACTATATAACTGGAATCAGCAAACGTGCAGACACGGTGCAAAACGTCCGGACCGCCGTCGACCGACGCGCGATTGCGGCACGGAATATGGCCCTTGTGACGACGTCCGCGGATTTGGAAGCGCAGCGGGCAGCCGAAGCCGAGGCGCAACAGGACGTTCAAGCAAACTTGAAAACGTTAAACGACCTGATTGCTACCGGCGCGAACGTTACCGAAAAGGCCCGCAACTTGGTGGATGCCATCAACCAGGTCGAAGCGAAATATAGCGTGGTGGCACAAAACATCGTTGCGCTGGCCTTAGCGAACAAGCGCGACGAAGCAGTCGTAAAAATCAACGTTGAATGCCAGCCGTTGTTATCCGAACTTATCAAAGCCACTGATGCCTATGCAAGTTACACGCTTGGCCGAGAAGCCGCGCTGGTTCGTGAAGATAACGAAAACTATGCACGTCAGAGAACCATTCTTATTTTAATTTGTCTCAGCGCGATTGCTGCGGCAGTGATTACGGGAAGTGTGATTGTGCGTGGCCTCACGCGAGCACTTGGGGCGGAGCCCGTGGATCTCAGTGATGTAACGCAACGAATCGCAAATGGAGACCTTAGTGCAATCGCGCCAGCCGCTGCGGCACCAAAGGGCAGCGTGCTGTCGTCGATGGGCATCATGCAGGCGAGTCTAGTCCGTTTGATTGGCGATGTCCGAACCGCCGCCGATAGCATCGCCACAGGTTCCGGCGAAATCGCGTCGGGAAATGCCGATCTGTCGTCGCGAACCGAACAGCAGGCTGCTTCGCTGCAAGAGACCGCTTCAAGCATGGAGGAATTGACATCCACGGTCCGACACAATTCCGAGAACGCACAACAGGCGACCTCTCTGGCAACCAGTGCCTCAGAGGTGGCTCAGCGCGGTAGCGCGGCGGTTGGGCGTATGGTAGCGACCATGGACCAAATCAGTGGCAGCTCGAACAAGATTGCCGAGATTACGGGAATTATCGAAGGGATCGCCTTCCAAACGAATATTCTCGCGCTCAACGCGGCAGTGGAAGCGGCACGCGCTGGAGATCAGGGTCGTGGATTCGCCGTCGTTGCCGGCGAGGTGCGTAATCTCGCGCAACGCTCTTCCAGTGCCGCAAAAGAAATCAAAGACTTGATCAGCACATCGGTACAAAAGATTCAGGCGGGTTCGTCGCTTGCCCACGAGGCCGGCGAGACGATGTCCGAGGTCACGCAAGCCGTCGTGCGCGTGACAGATATTATGTCGGAGATCGCAGCGGCGTCGACTGAGCAGAGTCGCGGTATTGAGCAAGTTAATCAGGCCATCACACAAATGGATCAGGTGACACAGCAAAACGCGGCTTTGGTCGAAGAGGCGGCCGCGGCTTCAACGTCTCTCGAACATCAGGGACAGCAGCTTAACAAAGCGATTGGATACTTCCGGTTAGAGGCCGTTGCTAGACTTGCATGAGTATCGGAAGGTAGGGATCCAATGGGCCATGCTGCATACGATGCCATTGCGAAGGAAACACGCTCGAACATCTCGGATGCTAGGCGCCCGCGCGTCGCTATCGGGTCTCGGCCGAAGCGGCATTACCAAAGGCCGCTCGCGGCAAGCAGCACATTCCGACGCAACGGATTCATTTGATCGGCAAGCGCTACGCGGTAGGAGCACGCACGGAAGAGACGCGGCATCGACGTGATGCGTATGCGCCAGCGGTACAGCGCCTAAGTTCTTGCCGCAATCAGCGCACTGATCGATGAGCGCCTGAGCGCCACGACGCCCACCTGCGTCGCGGGCACCGCGTTGCACTATATCGTCGGACAATGGCACAAGCTCAAACGTTACGTCGAAAACCGCATCTGGCGGATCGACATCAACCCGTGCGAGAACGCGATCCGGCCGTTCGTAATCGGGCGCAAGGCGTGGCTGTTCTGCCTTGGACCTTTGGGAAACCTACGCCGGAATCCGCCGCCTAGTGGCGCGGACGTCCTTTACGGATCGCTTACCTTCGAGAAAAACAATGTGAACAATTGCCCATTTCAACAGTCAGGGGCCGGGGCGCTTTCACGCGCCTAGCCGCATCGCTAATCCGCCATAAAAGGCGGATTAGCAATGGCCGGCTTTCATTGAATCAAGCTGCCGCGTTGGCTTCGATCAACTGTGCATCTTTCTTACCTGAGCCTGATGATCCGATCTCAATACGACGTGGCTTCAATGCCTCTGGGATCTGGCGCAGCAAGTCGATCTGCAGCAATCCATTATCCAAAGTTGCTCCTGTCACACTGACGTGGTCTGCAAGCTTGAACCGATGCTCGAAGTCACGCTCCGCGATGCCTCGGTGCAGGAATGTCTGCTTTTCCGCGGAACGGTCACGGCGACCGATGACTTTTAGGGAATCCCGTTCGAATTCAAGATTCAATTCGTCCCGTGTAAAACCAGCGACAGCCATCGTGATGCGATACTTGTTTTCTTCCACCAATTCGACGTTGTACGGAGGGTAAGCATTCTGCTCCGTACGTGCTGCATCATCCAGGATGCGGGCAAAGCGATCGAAGCCAATCGCCGAGCGGAACAGTGGTGCAAAGTCGTAGTTTGTCATGGTCGTATATCCTCGTAAAAATGAGCGATAGTTATCGCAGTCCTCCCAATGAGCGGCTGCTTGACCAAAATATAGGAAGCGAAAAGTAAATCTCAAGACCCCTAAGTGTAACAAATTGTAATGCCGCCAGAGAATGTGTTTACGTGTTCTCGGAGTCGACGTTTTACCCGATCCAGCTCGGCGCCTCGCAGCAGCCTCTTCGAGGTCGTGTGCGCGAGCCGGTAGCGTGCGCGATCAGCACGCATTGCGCCAACTCGCTACGCAAACACCGTTATCGGTAAAAATCCAAACTCGCCCCAGCTGGATCCGCTACCATTAAAAATAGGGGCCTACCGCCCCGTCTAATCAAATGTTGCCGCGAGAGGTTCGACCGTTTGCAGCAAGTCTTCGCGCGAGGCACCATCCCGAGCCTGTATCGAAAATCCCTGCAACACCGCCGCGAGATAGCGCGCAGTAGACGCAAGTCGAGGACCGTTTAGCCAAGGCGTGAGCGCCTGCGCGATGTCTTCGCGGATAGCATCGCGCCGCCGCGCCAATTCGCTGGCGAGCTCCTGATGGTCCGGAT
Organism: Robbsia sp. KACC 23696; assembly: GCF_039852015.1. Taxonomy (NCBI): domain Bacteria; kingdom Pseudomonadati; phylum Pseudomonadota; class Betaproteobacteria; order Burkholderiales; family Burkholderiaceae; genus Robbsia; species Robbsia sp. KACC 23696. The sequence continues at coordinate 1,529,537 of NZ_CP156627.1, forward strand.
GCGCGCACAGCATCCCGCTTGAAATCATGCAGCTCCGCTCGCCGTCCGAGGATGTGACGATATCGATCGCGGCGAAAAGCAATCGACGCACCGCCTCAGCGAGGGAATCAGCCTGCTCGACCGCCGAGCGATTCACCAGATTGAACGTGTCCGAATAGCGGTCCAGCGCCCGCAGATATAGATTCGCCTTGCTACCAAAAACGCCATACAGGCTTGGCGCAGCCACGCCAATCGCTTGCGTCAGATCGCTCATACCCACGCCTTCATACCCATGGCGCCAGAAGAGACGCATCGCCGTCTCGACGGCCTTCTCTTCATCGAAACCGCGCGGTCTACCCGTCTTGCGGAGCGAGGCGGAGGGATCCGCCGAAATTGTCTGTTTCATAGCGATCATTAAAAAACACTTGACGTCATCCGTCAAGTTTCGCAAACTCATGTTCTTTAACGACCACTAAAAAACATCGATGTCTGCTCCCCCTTTTCCTACGATAGTCCTCGTACACGGTGCATGGCACGGCGGTTGGTGCTACAGCCGAGTGGCCCAAATTCTACGACGCAAGGGATATGATGTATTCACCCCAACCTTCACCGGCCTAGGCGAGCGCTCTCACCTCGCGTCCGCGGCAATCAATGCGTCCACGCACGTACGCGATGTCCTCAACGTCATTGCATTCGAAGGCCTCGACGATGTCGTGCTTGTGGGCCATTCCTATGGCGGAAGTATCATCACGGCGGTTGCCGACGCTATTCCTGAAAAAATAAGGTCGCTGGTTTACTTGGATGCCTTCATCGGGGCGAATGACAAATCTCTTTTCGACCTTGACGCCCCGGAAGCCACGGCGCGTTATATCGAAATGGCGCAATCCAACGGGGGATACCGGGTGCCGCCGCTTCCAGCGGCCGTTTTCGGCGTCAACCTCGCAGATCAAGCCTGGGTCGATGCACGGACGACCGCCGGTTCCTTGGCATGCTGGTCGGAGCGGCTTGCGCTGACCGGGCGCCATGAGTCAGTCAGGAATCGCACATACGTGTTCGCGGCCGGTTGGAACGGGCCATTCAAGCCGTTCTTCGATAGCGCTTGCGCCGAAGGTTGGACGACCCATACATTCGATTGCGGACATGACGTCATGATCGATATGCCGCAAGAAACCGCGGAGCTCATCGAGCAAGCCTCGCTCGCCTCCTCCACTCACGCAACAAACCGGAGGTAATCCATGTCTTCGCCGCAAACAAATGCACACGCGCCGTTTTTCCCATCATTGCGCGTCCTGGACATCGAGGCTGGAGGCGTGCATTTCGCGGGCGCGACGGGGGGCGACGGACCGCCTTTGCTGCTTTTGCATGGCTATCCTCAGACGCACATTGCTTGGCGCAAGCTCGCGTCTGAGCTGGCAAAACGCTATACGCTGGTGATACCGGACCTGCCTGGCTATGGGTGCAGTCGCACCCGCGAAGTGTCGCCGCGATGGACGAAGCGACGCGTCGGCGATGCGCTTGTCGCGCTGATGACGCGCCTTGGTCATGACCGCTTTGCGATCGTCGGCCACGATCGAGGGGCACGCGCAGGCTATCGTCTGGCACTCGACCATCCAACCAGCGCCTTGGCCTATGCGTCACTGACGGTGATACCGACGGCCGACGCGTTGGCCATGGTCGACTATCGCTCCGCCCTACGGGCATTCCATTGGTTTTTCTTCTCGCAGGAAGCCGACTTGCCTGAACGAATGCTAGCGGCGGCGCCCGATGTGTTCATTGAGCGCGCCTTGGCAAAAATGACGGGCGGCCGCGATCTCATCGAGCCAGCCGCGCTGGAGCGCTATAAGTTGGCATTTCGAGACGCGGCCGTGCGACATGCCATCTGTGAAGATTATCGCGCGGCGATGAACGAAGACCTCGACCACGACAATGCGGACCTGAAGAATGGCCATAAAATGCCATGTCCGGTTCTCGTTCTATGGCCTGAAGCCGACTGGGTGCCAGGGCAGCCTACGCCGATGGAAGTCTGGCGGCGCTGGTCGAGCGACGTGCGTGGAGTGGCTACGGCTGGAGGACATCTCCAGCCTGAAGATGCGCCTGACGAAGTGTTGGCAGCACTGCTGCCTTTTCTCGCAAGCCATTTGACAACGAGAGGACGTTAGCCCTGAAACAAGGTGAACCAGCCGCTCAGATTGGGGAAGCCAAATATCGGCAATGCCGATAAAGCAAAAATATCGCTATTTACGATACCGCCTCTTTATCGGAATATGCGATATACTGCTTTTATCGATAAAGGCGATAAAACATGCGACAACGCATCACGACAGAGCAGCAGATCGGCGCGATCCTAAGCGGTGCGCGCCGCGCGACGGGACTGACCCAGGCGCAGGCCGGCGTGCGTTTGGGTCTGAGCCAGAACCGCGTCTCCGAGCTGGAAAACGGCGCGGCGGCAATCTCAGTCGCACAACTGCTCGCGATGGCCGCGCTATACGGCCTCCAGATCGAAATGGGTGCGCGCAACGAGCCGCCGGCGACGGAGTGGTAACGATGGGGCGTCCCTCTCGCACGCGCGCCCTCTCGGTCTGGGCCAACGGCATCCGCGTTGGTGAGTGGCGCGTGCCGGGCGGTGGCACGATGGAGTTCGCATACGATCCAGCATGGATGACGTCGACTGTCGGGCGCCCCCTCTCGCTCTCGCTGCCTTTTAGAACCGACGGCGGTCCGCTGAAGAGCGATGCGGTTCGCAACTTTTTCGAAAACCTTTTGCCGGACAACGAGCAAATCCGACAACGTATCGGCATGCGGTTCAAGACGCCGTCTCTCGACGCGTTCGACTTGCTTGCGGCTATCGGACGGGATTGCGTCGGCGCCTTGCAAATTCTCGACGCCGATGCCATGCCTCATGGCATCGATCGGATAGACGGCCGCCGTGTCGACGCTGATGCCATCGAACGCTTGCTGATAGAGACGGTCAGCAGCGGACGCAATGACACTGATGACGATTTTCCGGAAGAAGACGGTGAATTCCGCATTTCGCTGGCCGGGGCGCAAGAAAAAACCGGTCTCTTGCGTTACCAAGATCAGTGGCAGGTTCCCCGCGGATCGACGCCGACGACGCACATCCTGAAACTGCCGCTCGGTCTGGTTGGAAATCGAAAGATCAATATGTTTCACTCGGTCGAGAACGAGTGGCTCTGTCTGCGAATACTGCGTGCCTACGGATTGCCGACCGCCGAGGCGGAAATCCTCCAATTCGGTACGCGGAAGGTGCTCGGTGTCGAACGCTTCGACCGGCGCTTCGCAGCGTCGGGAACGGCGTTGTTACGTCTGCCACAGGAAGATTTTTGCCAAGTCTTCGGTCTGCCGCCCCATCTCAAATATGAGAATGATGGCGGCCCGGGCTTGGTCAAGATCGCACAAATGTTGCGCCTGTCGAGCAACGCGCGACAGGATCTGCATACCCTCTTGAGCGCGCAGATTCTGTTCTGGATGCTTGCCGCGCCGGACGGTCATGCCAAAAACTTCAGCATTCGTCTGCTCGCGCACGGCGCCTTTGCCTTCACCCCGCTCTACGACGTCATGTCGATATGGCCTGTCGAGGGAAAGCACGGTAGCCAGGTCTCCTGGCATACGACCAAGCTCGCGATGGCAGTCCCCGGCAACCATCGGCGTTACCGGATGCGTGATATCGATCGTTCGCATTTCGACGAGATGGCACGCCAGTGCTTTTACGCGACGAACGCCGATGCTTTGATCGACCCCATCGTCGAACAAACAGCGGCGGTGATCGACGCCGTATCTGCGGACCTGCCTGCTGGATTTCCCGAACAAGTTGCAACGGCCATTTTCAAAGGCTTACAACGCGGTGCGGATACGCTAGCCCGCTAAGTTCGGGAGGATCGCCTGAGCGTTTTGCCACTCGATTTTCGCAAGCACGGTGGCGCTCAGGCCAAACGCACGTAATCCATTGGCCGTATCGCGTGGCGACGCCGCGGGAAAGTCCGAACCGAACACAATCCTCTCGGGCGGCATCAGTGCGGTCAGCGAAGGGAGCGAATATGCATTCCACGCCTGTGCCGTGTCGAAGTAGAGCTTTTGAATCAGCGCGACGGCGCCCCCCGGTTCGGCCTTCATCAACGCACTATCGCCGGACACCATCCGCGAAAAACGGAAAGTAAGATACGGAACGTCGCCGCCGCCGTGCGAGAAGATGAAACGGATATTGGGATATCGCAGCGTCGTATGATTCATCAGCAGACTGGCAATGGTCCGCGACGTTTCGGTACCGTATTCCACCACGACATCCGGCACGTTGGGCACGACGTTCGTGCAACAGGACGGCTGTAAAGGATGCACGAAGACCGTGGCGCGGCGTCGATTCAGCTCCTCCATGACGGGCGTGAACGCCGGATCGCCAAGATAGGCATTGCCGTAACTTGTCATCATGCCTACGCCTTGCGCCTTCAAGGTGTCGAGCCCGTATGCGATTTCAGCAAGCGTGCTATCGATATCCGGCAAGGGCAAGGTCACAAACATACCGAAGCGCCCCTTGTAGTCCGAGACCATGCGCGCCTGGAATTCATTGCAATCGCGGGCCAGCGCCTTCGCCTGATCGTAGTCGCCGAAAAAAATACCGGGATCGCTGGTCGAGACCACCGCAGTGGCAACGCCGGCCGCGTCCATCGCATCGAGTGATTTCTGTACCGTCCATGCCTCATTGAAACCCTGATGCGTTCGGCGACCCAACATCATCGCGAGCAAGGCAGGAGAGGTGTAATGATGGTGTACATCGATGATGCGTCCCGGCGCCCGCTTCTGCTCCGCCCACGCATCGCCACCGATCGCAAGCCCAATCCCCAGCGCCGCCGCCGCGCCAAGTAGATCGCGACGCCGCACACCGGCGCGGCTCAGGATTTCAGGATGAGCGTGCGGATGCGACAGGCCGCATCCGCAAGGCGCCGCGGGCGCACCCAGATCGAGCCGCTTCCATTTTTTCAGCATGATGTGTTCCTGTGCCGGGCGACAATGGCGCGTGTGCGCTCGGCTCGCCAACGGATGTTGGCGAGCGTGCGACACCATCTTACAAATGCATCGGAATCAACCGCGTCCAAGATACGACGGCATCTTCGACGCCATCACGGTGACGAATTGCACGTTTGCATCGAGGCTCATATTGGCAATCATCAATACGGTTTTGCCGACGTTCGCGGCATCCATGGTGGGCTCGATCGCCATTTCACCATTCGGTTGCAGTACGCCCTTTGCCATTCGCGCCGTCATCGGCGTGGCGGCGTTACCGATATCGACCTGCGAGCTGACGATGTCGTAATTGCGTCCGTCCAGACCGATACACTTCGTCAGTCCGGTCACCGCGTGTTTCGATGTCGTATACGGCGCCGATCCCGGACGCGGCACATGGGCCGACAATGAGCCATTGTTGATGATGCGGCCGCCTTGCGGCGCTTGGTCCCGCATGATCCGGAAGGCCGCATTCGCGCAAAGAAACATGCCATGAATGTTGACGTCGATGACGGCGCGCCATTGCTCGAAAGTGACGTCACCGAAATTCGTGGCAGGAGAGCCGGTGCCCGCATTGTTAAAAAGCACGTCAAGGCGGCCAAACGTGGTTTTGATTCGCTCGAAAAGTGCCAGAACGTCGTCCTCCTTCGACACGTCCGTCGGGACGACCAGCGCATTACCATTACCACCGGCAAGCTGCGCTGTTTCTTCGAGTGCGTCCTGCCGTCTTCCGGCAAGCGCGACCGAATAGCCGTCACGCAACAATGCCGTCGCTACCGCCCTGCCGACCCCACTGCCCGCCCCCGTGACAACCGCATATCTGTTTGCCATGCTGGACTCCTTTTTTAAGGTGTGTTGCGGTACTTTCCGCAGGTAAAGGCGCCGCGCGGTCCGGCCCTGCGACGCTTCAATCGGGTAAATCCAGATTCGATCCGACGATGATGTCCGCCGTGGTGCGGTAGTGCTCCATCAGCATTTCGATGGCGCGCACCGGCGGCCCGTCGATCGCCGCGTCGGTCAAGGCCTTGTGCTCGTTCGTGACATCGCGGGCAGGATAGGCCAGGCTCATCGACAGATATCGGTAGCGCGCGGCGTGATCGGTCATCAGCGCGCAAAATTCGAGCATCCACCGCGAAGGACAAGCAGCGATCAGTGCCATGTGAAATTGTTTATGCGTGTCCTCCCACGACGCGTCCTCTTGAAAAACATCCGGATCGGCCGACCGATTCGTCCGCGACAAACGATGCCCGGCCAAAATCAGTTGTTCTTCCCATTGCGGTGTCCGATTCGCGAGTGCTTCGCGCAGGGCGATCGACTCTACCCAGCAGCGCGTGTTCGTCAATTCGATCAGTTCACGCCGCGACACTTGGGCGACGAAAAAGCCTTTCTGGTCGATTTTTTGGACAAAACCCTCCGTCACGAGCTGCGTGAGCGCCTCGCGAATTGGCGTACTGGTCACCCCATAGCGCTGACTGACCTCATCGATCAGCAACTTGGCGGCGGGCGAAAGCCGCCCCGACAGGATGTCCTGTCGCAGCACCTTGTAGACTTCACTTGTGCGCGACGAGCTGGACGGCGGCTTGATGTTGTGTGAAAGCAAGATCAGGAATCCTCGAACTGCGCAATGGTCAGACCGGCATTGGTATCGGTAACGTACATCAGGCCGTTGCGATCGACGAAGACATCCGCCGATTGCGTCACCTGCACGGCACCCGGCCGGATATCGACGAGCGTGGGCGGCGCGCCAGGAATAAGGTGCCCGACTTCGCGCGGCCGGAAGGCATTGGCGATGTCGAACACGCGAACGCCCGCATTGTGCCAGGTTGCAAAGATAAGATTCTCGCTCTGAAATGCACCAGGACGATTTTCATGGAGATTATGCGGCCCGAACTTCCCGCCTATCGCGCAAAAATCACGTTCTTCAGGCTGCGGCAGCGTCGCGATCGATATCGGATTGCTCGGCTCCCGCACATCGAATATCCAGGTATGGGCCAGCCCCGCCGCGCAGTTGTTGCTCATGGCTTCGTCAGCGACGATCGCCAAGCCACGTCCCGGCAACGGCAGCGGCGTATGCGTACCGCCGGCGAACGGCGGCGACAACAGCGTATGACTGATCAGCTGGGGCGCAACCGGGTCGGCAAGATCGTGGATCGTCAGGCCGCCATCACGCCAGGCGCCGTATAACTTGCCGTTTGCCGGAATCGCATGATGCAACGCCCAGCGTTTCCCCTTGGGCCAGGACGGCGTCTCGTCAGCACCTCGGTTCATTCCAGGAAGCGCCCAATGGCCGGCCAGCGTCGGTCGGGTCGGATCAGCGACATCGAAAATCGCCAGCACGAAGTCGCTGAAGCCCTCCAATTGCGCCGAGGCATACGCGTACCGTCCGCCAGTCCACCACGCCCGATGAAGACCGATTCCGCCCACCGGACAAAAGCCGATTTCCCGCGGATTCGCCGGGTCCGTTTTCACGTCGTATATACGCAAGCCTGCAACGAAGGGCTTCTCCCGACGCGTAAAACTGTCATCGATCGCGTTCGTGAAGTACTCGTCCTGGCTTTGGTACTTTTGCAGCGCCCACACGTTCGCACTGTTGACCGCAAGCAGCAGCCCATCGTGTAGTTGCAGATGGTGCGCCCTGGTGTTGCGCGGGCACGCGAGGAAATTGACAGGCTTTGGATCCCTCGGGTCCCGCACATCGATCACGGAGATCCCGTCGCTGAACATGTGACCGATATAGGCATGCCCCCGGTCGACCATGATCTGAACACCATCCGGACGCTTACCCTGGTCGGTGTGTCCCAAAAACGTGATATTCGATGACTGTGATATCGGGCGCATGCGCGTCTCCCTTCGAATTGGACTGAATCAACCGTGCTGGTCCGTGTAGGCGTGCACGACGTCTTTCGGCGTCGCTACCTCGGCGCGAGGGCTTGCGATATCGTCGAGCGAGCGCCGCCGCGTTTCCGGACCGATCAAGGGGAGCCCGCATGCTGCAATGGCCATGAGGCCGGCAATGCAGGCGAACACCGCGGTAAGACCATAAGCGTGCTGAATCATCGGCAATGCGGGGACAAAGCCGGCGGTGGCCAGCCGACCGATGCCGGCCGCCATGCCGAAGCCCGATGCACGCGCCTGAGTGGGAAAGACTTCGGAGGCAAAAATCTGCATCGTGTTTCCGCCGACTTGATAGAAGAAAATCATCATGAAACCGGCAGCGATCAGCTGCACGTCGGAACGGGCGCTGGCGAAGGCGATGGCAAATACGCCGGAACAGACGAAGGTGATAAACGCGGTGCGCCTGCGGCCGAAATGGTCCAGTGCATACATCATGAATAGACTGGCACACGGTGCTGCCAAGGTCATGCCGAACGTATAGGAGAGCGATTTCGTAATCGTGAAGCCCTTACTGCTCATAATGTTCGGCAACCACGTCCCCAGGCCGATCGTGACGCAGAAGAACGCGCTGAAACACACCATGGCGGCAAGCAGGCGGACGCGATAGTGCTTCCAGACGAACACGAACGGATCGGATGCCGTTACGCTGACGGCGGTCGACAAGGTTTCCGTTGGGGCGCCCAATCCCATTTTCTTGATAATCGCCAATGCCTCCGCGCCGCGACCTTTCGCGGCCAGCCAACGCGGTGATTCGGGTAAAGCGAAGCGGAGCACGAAAAGCACCAGCGCGGCAACGCCAATGCCACCCCATATCCCCCGCCACCCGATCGATTCGCGAAAATACAAAGTGATCAGGAACGCGATCGGCCAGACGAGCGCACCGCCGATGAAATGGACAATCGCGAGGATGCGACCGCGAATATCTTTGGGCGCATATTCCCCCGCGTAAGTGAAGGCCAGCGGTTGCTCGGCGCCCAGTCCGAGCCCGGAAACGAAGCGTGCGAGCACGAGCCACATGACCGTCGGCGCGAGCGCACTGGCAATCGTGGCCAGCCCGAACAGTAGCAGATTGAATTGGTAAACCGCTTTGCGGCCAAAGCGGTCGGTGAATTGACCCTGCAGAAAAGTGCCGAGTGCCAGCCCCAACAATTGCGCGCCTCCCACCATGCCGAGCTCCGCCCGGGTCGCGAAATGCGTGCGCAGCATGTCTGGAATGAAGGAGCCGTAGATGGCGTAATCCATGACGTCGATACAATAGCCCGCCGCAACAAGCGTCACCACTTTCACATGGGTCGGCGTCATGCGCGCACTGTCCATCGTGTCTGAAACATAAGCCTCGACTGTTCGCATTGTCTCCTCTCTGTCTTTTTTAGAAATACTGAGCGACCGGACGACTTGGCTTGCAACAGACCGACGATTTGAATCGACCGGAATATATATTTCGATTTATTTGCCAGGCAAATGTAGCATTCGGCAATTTTAGATGCGAAATATATTTTCCCCACTTGCTGAGCGCTGCAACAAAGGACTAGAGTCTTGCCGCGCTTGCAGGCTGCAGTGGAGATCGAGTGGCTCGCCGCGTGGAGAGGCGACGGCTGGGAGAGAGAGGCGGCAACGCGATCGATTGTCCGGCACGTTGCAACGCAATAACGTGAAACACCCTCAAGTTTGCGCGATGTCGGCCGTTAATTTCACCAGTTTCCCCTCTGTTTTACTGCAAACGGGCAGCGTCGGTAGACGCCGGCGATATAGCCAGGCTATCTCGATATCAGCCGATCTTGCCATTATGGGGATGTAAAACGAACGTTCGAATAAAGACGATGAAAAAAGCCGTACTCGCCGACGCCGTCGGTGGTGTCGTCTTGACTGTCTTCGTCACCGCGGTACTGGTGATGCTGCATGCGCAAGTCGGTGGCAACCACGGCATCGTGAATTTTCTCGGCAGCGCGGAACTGCCGATCGTGGCGTCCGTGTTGATGCTGGACTCCTTGCGCGAGGCCATCGGCTCGATCTACGAAGGCGAACATCGCCAGAACATCTTCGTCGCCGGCATCGTCCTGTTCGTCGTTGCCATTCTGCTGGCGGCAAAGGGTGTCGACCTCGAAGTCGCGCGGCATCATTTGCTCGAAGATGCCTATTTGGGTGCGAGTGATCTCGCACAGCTTTCGACCACAGCGCATCAAAGCTGGCTACGCGAAGCCACGCACACGCTGCCACTTCCTGGCTGGATCGTCCCGGCAAACGTGTTCGTATGGACGGCCGCGATTGCCGTGTCCATCTGGAACCGTGCTTTGGCGATCCGCGAGAAGTCGCGGTTCCTGTCGCTGGAGAACGTCGCGTCCTTCGTCAGGCTGATCGATCAGCGCAGCCAGGGCGACAGTCTGGTCACGGCGCTCCTGGCGGACGAACGCCGAGCGCGTATCGAACTGGAACGCCTTAAGGCCCGCGGTGGCGCGGCGCAGCGTGAACAGCCGCTGCTACGCGACATGCAGGAGCGCCATCATCGTGCGATCGAAGCGCTGCAGCTCTGCTTGCGACGTCGCATGGCGGCAAGCGAGCAGTTTGCCTTGCTTGGCGACGACGAGGTTTCGGACGTCGCCATGACGACCGCCGTGACCGCTGCTACGACGGCCAACGCAATCGACGCGCCGAACACTGCCGCAGTCCAGTCTCCACCAGCGACACATATGCACGCACACGACACGAAGGGAGTCGCCCGATGATCTATCTGCTTTTGCGCCTCTTGGGCCCGCGGTACGCGGCACGACATCTGTCGAAAATGCTGGCACTCAGTGTCGTGTGGCTCGCGATCGGCGCGTTCGTGACCGTCGATGCACTGGACGGCGTGCTGTGGTTTCCTTTGCAGATTTTCGGGATGTTGCTCGTCGCGGAGGGTATCACCGCGATCGTGCTGGCCCGTAGCGGCCTATCCTTGCAGTCGCGTTTCCGCTTGGTCAAAGGGGTGATCGGTGTCGCGATCGGCGCCCTCGTCATTGCACATCATCGTTATACTGATTTCCTGTTGGCCATGCTATTCGGCGTCGGCTTTCTGCTGGAAGGTGTCCTGTTGATCGCCGCCGCATGGTTGGTGCGCTATCGTCACTGGCGATCGACGATGGCGCTGGGTGCATTGAGCCTGTTTCTGGCCGTCGTCTTCTTCCAGCCCTATCCGACGCATTACCACGGCACGGTGCCGTATTGCATCGGCACGTGGATGGCACTGAGCGGATGCCGGATGCTCTGGCTCTATCTGCGCCTGCGTCGATCGCCATTCGTCGCGCCGCCAAGCGCGGCCGCGGTGAACCCTGCGCCAGCCACTACAGCCGCACCTGCCGCGCCGATGGTGATTCACGTATGGACACCAGTGGGCTCGTCCAAGGGCGGCGGCGTGCGACGGCCGGTGGTCGATCGCTACATTGCCGCGGTCGACGCGAAAGGCGTCATTTCGACCGGACACGCGGCGCTGGAAGCGGGCAGCCTGTACCTGAGTCTCTACCCGGCGGTCGAGATCGATCGCTCCCCGGACGAGTTCGCACGCCTGCTTCGGGCGGACGCATCCAACGACGTCAAAGGCCGCTACCTCCCCAGCTATCCGGAGGAAGCAGCGAGCTGGTGCGAGTCGACCACACGCATTTCCTTCACGCAGTATTTTCCCGAAAAACTGCAGGCCTTCGCGGATGACTATAAACGCGTCCCTATTTATAACCTGACCAGTCGAAACTGCTCGAGCACGGTCTCGGACGCCGCGGAAGCGGCGCTGGAAGGCATCGCCTATCGCACTGGTAGCTGGCGCGACGCGTTGCGCCTGCTCATCGTTCCGGAACTCTGGATCGCCGGGCAGATCCGGCATCGCGCGACGACGATGGCCTGGACGCCGGGTCTGACGCTCGACTACGCGCGGGCACTGCGCATCGTCACGAACCCGCCGCCCTTGCGTTGGATGGGCCTGGTCGCGTTGGCACTACGTCAGCGGCGCCAACATCGACGGGTCCATTAGGACAGAAGCGCAATGGAAAAGTTTACCCACGTCCGTATCATCATGGGGATGATCGTCAGTCTGGGTCTGACGCATATGCTCAAGGGCCTGTCGTCGATCATCCAGCATCCGTCGCGCAAGACGATCTATCCGGTGCATATGGCGTGGGTCGCATCGACGATCCTCTATATCCTGCAATTCTGGTGGTGGGAGTTTTCATTAAGAGAGATTCCCGCCTGGACCTTCGGCATCTATCTGTATCTGGTCTTCTACGCTTTCATCATTTACCTGATGTGCGCGATGTTGTTCCCGGACTCACTGACCGATTACACCGGGTTCGAAGACTATTTCCTGTCGCGTCGCGTCTGGTTTTTCGGCTTGCTGTTATTGGGCTGCGTGAGCGATATCGGCGACTCGTTTATCAAAGGCGAATTGCACCTCGCCAAACTCGGCGATCTGTACTGGGTCAAGACTGCCTTTGTCGCGCTGGCTTGCCTGATCGCAATGCGCACGCGCAACCGGCTCTTTCACGCCGCCTTCGTCTCCTTGAACCTGGCGATCCAAGTGGCATTCATCGCACAGTTTCACTGGAGCGATGTGTGAAGCGCGCGCTGCACGCTGTGTTTCGCCGCCGTAGCGAACCGACGCGACCCTGGGTTCCCGAATACGCGCGCACCGCGTCGGCGCATTGGCTCGACGCGCACCGTGTGCGGATCGACAATGTCCGGCGCTTCCGCTATCGGAGCCGCGACGACTATACGGCGAGCTGGTTCGATGCGGTCTATGACGTGGACCTGCTGGAAAGCGTGGATTTGGTGGTGTCGCGCTGGGCCGGTGAATCCATCGCCCACGTCTTCGTCAGTTTTGGGTTCGCCGACGGCACCTATCTTTCCATTTCCATCGAAACGCGCCGCCGTGAAGGTCAGCATTATTCGACGTGGAAAGGCTTTTGGCCGAACTACGACCTGATGTATGTGGTGGCCGATGAAGCCGACCTGATCGGCGTCCGCACCGATGTTCGGCGGGAGCGCGTCTGTTTGTACCGGGGGGATGTCACGAGCGGTACGGCGCGGAAGCTCTTTATCGATTACCTTGCGCGCTTGAACGAATTAAACGTGCAACCCGAGTATTACCACACGCTGTTCAACAACTGCACCACGAATATCTTGCGACATGTGCGGGCCGTGGCACCGCATTTTCGCTACGACTGGCGAATCTTGTTAAGTGGCCATGCCGATGCGTACGGTTACCGCATGGCCTTGCTCGATCGGCACACGCCCTTCGAGGAGTTGAAACGCGCAAGCCTGATCCATCGTTCGCCCGATGCCGTAATCGATGACGCCTTCTCCCGAGCGATCAGGCAACCCATCAAGCGTTCCGCCGCCTGAGCGGGGCCACCTGACCGCGGCGCCCAACCTTACCGAAGTTTCATTAAAAAAATTTAACGTATTGATTTTATTGTTGAATTTGCTTTTTGAGAATAGTTACTGTATAAATGAGAACGATTCGCATTACAGGATTGTGCTCCGTCTTCGCCGATGGATCGCTCTGACCACCGCTATTTATCTCAAAAATCAATACATGCGTACCGTAACGCGACCTGCCTCGTCTGGCATCGACACCGTGGTTTCCGACGCCACGTCCGGTTTTATTTCGCGCCCCGCCCGGGTATCGTCGCAGTCTCCCGCCTCCCTGTCCGGACGACAGCGCCTACAGCGAGGCCAACGGCCTTTCGCCCCGCGTCGGACGACGTTATCGCTGCACTGCCTGATCACGTTGGGCTTGCTGGGATCTTCGCTCGCGCATGCACAGACCAGCGATAACGGCGCCGGCGCGACGGTCGTCGATCGCCCGCAATCCGCAGCGGACAGTCGCACCGAAGCAAATACAGGCGGTAAAACGACGACATCCGATACGTCGGCGCTCGTGGAAACCAGCGGCCTCTCCGCAGTCTCGGTGAAAGGCACGTCCCAAGCAGAGAAGCAAAACACGTTTGTCGCAAAAACCGTGCAAACGGGACAGTACAAAGGCCTTGACGCCATCGACACGCCGGCGACGATCAACGTCGTCACGTCGGCCGTCCTGCAAGCGCAAGCCGCAACCGGTCTATACGATGCGCTACGCAACACGCCCGGCGTGTATCGGCAGCAATTGAGCGGCATCGGGTACGACCAATTGGCCATTCGCGGCATCGCGCCGGATAACCGCGCCAGTTATTTCCTCGATGGCGTGTTGCCGTTCGACAATAACATCTGGATGCCGATGGAGGATAAGGAGCGCGTCGAAGTATTGAAAGGGGCAACTGCGCTTTACTATGGCTTCACCGTCCCCGCCGGCGTCGTGAACATGGTCATGAAGCGGGCGGGAGACATGCCGGTGACTACCATCGGAACGGTTGTCGACAGTCACGGCTCCGTTGGCGTCAAAGCCGACATCGCACGCCGTTTCGGCAAGGATCAGCAGTTCGGGCTGCGCGTCAACGCGATGGACGAGCACGTCGAGACGCCTATCGACGGGGACCGCGGCTATCGCAAGTTCGTCAGCGTGGCTGCCGACTGGAAGGTCAACAATAAGCTGTCGCTGAAGTACGATCTCGAAAATATCAATCAAAAGGTCGTGGAGCAAGCAGGCATTACGCCGCTGACTGCCGTCAATGGCGTCATTTCCCTGCCGGGCCTGCCAAACGCGTCGAAACTGCTGGTGCCCAACAATCAGTACACGACCTCGACAGCCACGGCGCAACTATTGCGTGCCGATTATCTGATTTCGGACAATTGGTCGGCCAATTTTGCGATAGGCCAATCCATTACGCAACGCAATCGCCGGCTTTGGATATTCCGCAATTACAACGTCAACACTGGTGCGGGACAGCTACAAGAGAGCGTGCAAAACGGGCAGCGTTACGAAAATCAAGATATTCGTGCCGAGGTCAACGGTCTTTTCAAGACGGGACCGGTGTCGCATGATTTGACCGTCGGCGTACAAGAGAACTGGCAGTACCAGCCGTCGTTCACGACGTACTACTATACGGCGAACCAGAATCTCTACAATCCGATCGATGTCAGCGCGTCCTTGAAAGCATCCGGCACGCCGAAAGCGTTTTACGCGGATCATATCCAGACACAAGGCGTCTATCTTTACGATCGCATCGCCCTGTCGCCGCGCTGGGAGCTGACGCCAGGCGTTCGATATTCGCGATATCACGAGACGCAATACGGCACGCCGGAGCAATCGGTGACACGTACCTCGCCAACGGCCAGCCTGCTTTATAAGGCGACGCCCTCGACGAGCATTTATGCCAGTTATGTCGAAGGCCTGGAATCGCCAGGCAGCGCACCCGCTACCGCGACAAACGCCTACCAATCGTTGCCGGCGGCAGTCAGCCGCCAGGAAGAGTTGGGTGTCAAGCAACGGCTGCCCGGCGACGCCTTGCTGACGGTCGCATTGTTCAATCTACGCCAGCCGGCCGCCAGCACCGATGCGTCCGGTTACTACGGGCTCAGCGGCATGGGCCAGTATCGCGGCATCGAATTCGCCTTCCAAGGCGACGTCACGAAGCGGCTTTCTCTGGTACTGAGCGGCACCTACCTACACGCACGCTTGGAGGACGCGGCCGATGCGAGCACGAATGGGAAGCGGCCCGAGGATACACCGAAGTTCACCGCCAGCGCCTTTGCGAATTACAAGGTGCCGTATGTGAATGGCTTGTCGTTAAACGGCGGAGCGTATTTCATCAGCGCGCGACCAATCAACGATGCGAACCAAGCCTTCATCGGTGGCTATACGCTGTTCAGTGCCGGTATCCGTTATCAAACGACCCTGTTCCGCAAACATGCATCGTTCCAATTGAACGTGGACAACGCGTTGAACCGTCATTATTGGGCGTCGGCTGGTTCCAGCCAGTTGGGTATCGGACTCGATCGCACCTTTACGTTGACCTCGACGATCGACTTCTGACGTTCGCTTCGCCGAGTGCCCGATTGCCGTTGCAAATGACGTCGCCGCTATCATAACGGCGCATCGGGTGGCGCGGCCGTTTGGCACCGAACCGACTTAACCCTATGAAAGATATCGAGATGCTAAAAAAGCATTAGTGATTTCCGGCTCGCGCGCATTGTCCTTTGTTCGGCAACTCTCTAGCATGATCCTGGAGAGAGATGATAGACACGAACGCCTGGCCGTCGCCGAGTACGATGGCCGGCGACCTTCGTCCGAACACGTGGCATGTACCGAGGTTTACGATGCAGACAAATGACCCGACGCAGCATGCAGGCTTTCGACGTATCTTTGCTGAAAACCGTCTGACCATTGGCTTCATTGCGCCGCTGGAACCCTATCCCGACACACCTGGCCCCACGCTGCGCAATCACGAAGCGGTGATCAAACACGCCGACGATATCGGTATTGCAGGGTATTGGCTCCGGGACGTGCCGTTTTACGACCCAAGCTTCGGCGACGTCGGTCAGGTGCTCGATCCGTTTGTCTACGCCGGCTGGCTGGCGGCGATTACCCGGAACATGGCCATCGGTACGGCCGGCATTGTCGTGCCGCTTCGGGAACCGATTGCAACGGCGAAACAAATCGCCACGCTGGACAATATGACGGGCGGACGTTTTATTCCCGGTATGGCATCCGGCGATAGGCCGGTGGAATATCCTGCCTTTGGTGAAGATTTCGACAATCGCGCCGAGCGGTATAGAGAGGCCATCCGTTTGACGCGCACCGTCTTGACCGACGACTTCCCGGTTCACGCCACACAACATTACGGCGAGCTTGTCGGCGCGATCGACCTCGTGCCGAAACCGTCCTCGCCGTTTTTGCCGCTTATCAGCATCGGTCGTGCAGGCCAGACGAAGGAATGGATCGCCGAACATATGGACGGCTGGATCTGGCACGGACGCGACGCGACCAAGTTGGACTATGTGGTGCCGCAATGGCGCGCGCTGACCGCCTCGCGCGGCTTTAAACCGTACGGCTATGGCACGTGGTTCGATCTATTGAAAGACCCTGACGCGCCGATCGAACCGGGGCAGATCCTGCGCGGCGGCCGGCATGCGCTGATCGAACTGTGGAAGCGCCAGGAACACGTTGGCGTCAATCATGTCGTGCTGAATCTGAAGCCCTCGCAGCGCCCCGCGGAAGACGTGCTCGACGAGATGGGCACGCACATTCTGCCGCTATTCCCGACACACGTATCCGTGTAATGCACCGTCGCGGAGTCGGCTCGGGCAGCCGCACGCTATGTGATTTCCCAGTACGGCGGCGAACCGACGCGCTCCATGATGAAGTCGGAAAGCAGTTTGACCTTGCGCGATCGTAACCGGCTTTCCGGGAACACGAGATGGATATCGGCAGGATCCGCGACGACCGATGCCTGCCACTCCGACAACAGGCAAACCAGCTTCTTTTTGCGAAAAGCGTCCGCCGCATAAAGCCAGCTGGGAAACAGCACGATGCCCTGCCCTTTCAACGCGGCTGCAACCAGCAGCTCGGCGTTATTGCTCTGCAGGTTGCCGCTGATCTCGTAGGGGACATAGCGCTCTTGATCGGAGCGCCGAAAATACCACCGCTGCATCCCTAAATGGCCTTTGTATGCCAGGCAATTGTGCTTGAATAAATCGTCCGGCGTATCCGGCTTGCCCGCGCGCGCCAGGTAGGCGGGACTGGCACAGACCAGATACTGTTGCGCGCCCAGACTCCGTGCAACAAGTCCCGAATCGGCGAGCTTGCCAACGCGGACCGTGATATCGGCGCCCTCCTGCACCGGATCGACGAAGGCGTCGGTCAGTACCAGCTCCACCGTGACGGCGGGATAGCGCTGCTGAAATTCGTTGATCAACGGCGCGATATGCAAGCGTCCCAACGCGACCGGCGCGTTGATTCTGACTAGCCCCTTGGGCGCGACATCCTTGTCGGCGGCGATTTCCGTCGCCGCGTCCAGCAGCTCCAACGCTTCTCGCACCTGAAGATAGTACCGCTCACCGGCATCGGTCAGCCGGACGGCCCGCGTATGGCGGAACAGCAAGCGCTGCCCAATATCTTCCTCCAATGCCGCGATATGCCGCGACACCGACGATGCCGGCACACCGAAGAATCGTGCGGTTTCGACGAAGCTGCTCGTCTTGGCAACGTGGATGAAGAAACGCAATGCCTTGATTTGCATGAAGTTGCTGTAATTGCATTAGTGATTTCCATTCTATCCCAATTGTTCCAAATGCAGCACGTGTCTAGCATGGCTTTTTTAGGAAAGAAAACATGAATCTCTTATTGATACCGCTGGTGGTTATGGCGGGGATGGGACTCTCCGTCGAAGCGGGTTTGCTCGGCCCCCTTGGTGCGGAAGTGGGTGAAGGGTGGGCGACGCTGGGGATTTTTGGTATGGGATCCCTGCTCCTCACGTTTGGCTTGATATTCAGCCGTCCCAAACTGGGCGCCCTTTTCTCTCAGCCGCGATGGATGCTCGCGGGTGGCTTACTCGGTCCGATCTACGTGCTTGCCCTGACGCTGGCCACTCCGCACATCGGCGTGGGCCTCACGATGGTAGGGATCTTGTTCGGTCAGGTTGCGGCAAGTCTGATCATCGATCATCAAGGATGGCTAGGTGCGTCCCGTCGCGCCGTCGATCGCTATCGACTTGCGGCGTTGGCCGCAATCCTCGTCGCGTTGTGGCTCATTCATTAAAGGTTTCGTCATGTTCATCTTAATGCTGGTGGTAGTCGTTCTAAGTGGCGCGGTCCTTTGTGCGCAGTCTGCCATCAATGGCGGATTGGGCAGCCGTGTCGGTGTTCTGGAAAGCGCTTGGCTGACTTTCACGCTGGGGGCGCTGGTGATGTTCATCATCTCTTTTTATACCGAACCGCATCACGCGCTGAATTTGCTGACCGTACCGCGCTGGCAAGTCACCGGCTCCTTCTTCGGTGTGATCTACATGATCGTCATCGTGTTCGCGATGCCGCGGATCGGCACCGCTGCGGCAACCGTCGCGGTGATCAGCGGCCAGTTGCTGATGAGCTTGCTGATCGATAACTTCGGCTGGCTGGGCAATCACGTGATCCCGCTCGGTAGCAGCCGTATTGGCGCGGTGGTGTTGTTGGCCGTCGCGTTGGCACTGATCTACAAGAGCAATACCGTCCGCGCCGCCGCGGAACGACAGTCCGCAGGCAACGGCGCCGCCTTGGCAAGCGCGGGCGAATAAACCCACCGCGACACTCCGCCTGTGTGGGACGGGGCACACAAAAGCGCTCAGCGCAAAAATACCAAGCTGATTCCCATCATATGGGAAACGTATTTTTGAAATGGGGGAATGACATGGCATGCTGGCGCCATTGTCCATAAGCGATCGAATCGTGACTGCTTCCCCTTCCATCACCGGTGCCGAACGTGTCTTGCAAGTGCTTGCCGCGCTCGCGAGCCATGGCGACGCGATGACCGCCAAGGATTTACTGGCGGTCACGGGTCTCGCGCAGAGCACGCTGTATCGCCAGATTGCACTGTTGAAGCGATGGGGCTTTGTCTCGGAAAACGCCGGATTCTATGCCCCAGGTCCCGTCAGCCTGCAATTGGCGCTCGGTTTCGACGTCAACTCCCTCCTCGTGGAAGCGAGTCGCGAGGAAATGGCGCAACTCGCGCGAGCATCTCACGAGAGTATCGGCCTCGTGGTCGCCGTCAACGATCAACTCATCTGCCTCGACATGGTCGACAGCGACTACTCGCTGCGCTGCTCTTTTGAAAAAGGGCGTGCGGTGCCGCTGAGCGCTGGGGCATCGGCGAAATGCCTGCTCGCCTTCATGGCGGATCGTCCACGCACCGAGACCTTGGATCGCCTGTTCGCCGACGATGCCGTCGGCCGCGCCAGACTGGAAGCGCAACTCGACGCTATCCGCAAGGATGGCTTTGCTATCAGCGAAAGCGAAGTAGATCCCGGTGTCTGGGGTGTCAGCGCGCCCCTTTTCCGTCGCGCGGGTCGCGCAATGCTTTGCTGCGCAGCGATCACGCTGATGGCGCCGTCTACCCGCGCCATCGGACGTGAGTCCGCGTTTACTGCGCAGACCCTTCGCAGCGCCCGATTGATCACCAATCGTCTCCACGTAGAATAAATCGCGCCCCCCTTATCGATCCCAGGAGCACCCGCATGAAACTGCAGAAATTCCTTTCCCTTGCCTGCTTGACGTTGGCAACCACCGCATTCACCGCGTTTGCCGCCGCGCCCGTCTTCGCACAAAGCAGCGCGACGCTGCGCGTGGCCACCGACGCGACCTTCGCGCCGATGGAATACACGGAAAGCGGCGTACGTAAGGGCTTCGATATCGACATCATGAATGCGCTCGCCAAGGCCATGGGGAAGCAAGTGCAGTGGACGGATATCGATTTTAAGGGCCTGATTCCCGGTCTGATCGCCCAACGTTTCGACGTGGCGATTTCCGCCATCTACATCACGCCGGAACGCGCAAAGGTCGTCGATCTGACCGACAGCTATTTCGCAGGCGGCCTGGTGGCCCTCGTCAAGCAGGACTCGCCGGTTAAAACCCTCGCGGAACTGAACGGCAAAAAGGTCTCGGTTCAAGTCGGCACGAAGTCGGTCAGCTACCTCCACGACAACTATCCGAAGATCAGTACCGTGGAAGTGGAAAAAAACCAGGAAATGTTCGACCTCGTCGGGATCGGCCGCGTCGATGCAGCCGTCACCGGAAAACCGGCAGCCTTCCAGTTCGTGCGTACGCGCCCTGGCTTCCGCGTATTGGATGATGCCTTGACGACCGAAGCCTATGGCATCGCCGTGCGCAAGGACGAGCCGGAATTGCGCACCGCCTTGAACACGGCATTGGCGAAGATCAAGGCCGACGGCACGTATGCGGCCATCGTTCAGAAGTGGTTCCCGGCGAACCCGAGCGCGACGCCTGCAACGAAGTAATGCGAGACATCTGCAACCGGCCGTATGCCCGCGCGTCGTCGCGAGCCCACCGTTCATCCGCCACTCTGCTCCCATGAAACTTGATTTCTCTCCCGTCTTCGCGGGTTGGACCGATCTTTTGCACGGTGCACTGGTGACGATCGAGGTCACTGCGGCGGCCTTGTTGCTCAGCTGCGCATTGGGTCTGCTGATCGGGATCGGGCGTCTGTCTCGTACACGGCCACTGATCTACGGCTTCTGTACCGCCTATCTGACGTTCTTCCGCGGCACGCCGCTGCTGGTGCAGTTGTTTCTGTTGTTCTTCGGCTTGCCGCAGTTCGGCATTACCTTGCCCGCCTTCGTCTGCGGCATGCTCGGTCTGGGCTTGTATTCCGCCGCCTACGTCTCGGAAGTCGTACGCGGCGCGATCCATTCCGTCGAGCGCGGTCAGATGGAAGCGGCGCGCTCGATCGGCATGTCGTCGGGGCAGGCCATGCGCGCGATCATTCTGCCGCAGGCGGTCGTCCGCATGATCCCGCCGCTAGGCAATGAATTCATCGCCCTGATCAAAAACTCGGCGCTCGTCTCCTTGCTGACTATCGACGATCTGATGCACGAAGGCGAGAAAATCATCAGCGTCTCGTACCGCTCGCTCGAAGTCTATCTGGTGATCGCCGTGATGTACCTGTGTATGACCCAGCTAACCAGCTATTTACTGCACCGCGCCGAGCGGCGCCTGCGCGCTGGAGGAATGGTGCAATGAATATCGTTGAAATCCGTGGGCTGCGTAAATCGTATGGCGCGCATACCGTGCTGGCCGGCATCGATCTGGATATCCAGGAAAGCCAGGTCGTGGTCGTCATCGGTCCGAGCGGCTCCGGCAAAAGTACCTTTCTGCGTTGCTGCAATGGCCTGGAACAAGCCGAGGGCGGCACGATCGATATTTGCGGGCAGCGGCTCGTCGATGGCGGAAATATGATCGGCGAGCGCAAGCTGAATGCATTGCGTGCCGATGTCGGAATGGTATTCCAATCGTTCAATCTGTTCCCGCATCTGTCGGTGTTGCGAAATATCACCGTGGGCCCCCGCATGCTGCGCGGACGAACGGCAGCCGAGGCCGACGCCGTGGCCATGGTATTGCTGGAAAAAGTGGGGCTCGCGCATAAAGCGCACGCGATGCCTGCCAGCCTGTCCGGCGGCCAGAAACAACGTGTCGCCATCGCCCGCGCCTTGGCAATGCAACCGCGGGTCATGCTGTTCGACGAACCCACTTCCGCGCTCGATCCGGAATTGGTCGGAGAAGTCCTTCAGGTCATGAAAGTGCTCGCCAGCGAAGGCACCACGATGGTGGTGGTCACGCACGAAATGGCTTTCGCGCGTGAGGTCGCCGATGTCGTGGTGGTGATGGATGGCGGCGTGATCGTCGAGGCCGGCCCGCCCGAGCAGATTTTCTCGGCGCCGACGCAGGCACGGACGCAAGCCTTCCTGCAAGCCGTGCTCTCGCGCAATTGAAGCGCACTGTCCGAGAAATATCCATCCATGACAGCCAACCCGTCATTCGACGTCGGAGCAGCAAGTTGCATCGTGATCCGCCATGCCGACCTTATGCCCCAGGCCTGGCGCAACGGCGGCGGCATCACTCGGGAAATCGCCACCCATCCGCCAGGCGCTGCGGTCGACGACTTCGAATGGCGTGTCAGCATCGCCGATATCACGAAACCGGGCGCATTTTCCACGTTTCCGGAAGTCGATCGTAGTCTGACCGTCATCGAGGGCGACGCGATGGTCCTCGCTGAAACGGCGCACGCGAACGGGCAACACCATCTCTTGCATCGCTGGGACACCCTTCGGTTTGCCGGCGAAACCGGCATCACGTCGGCCTTGCCGACTGGACCGACGCGCGATTTCAATCTGATGTGGCGACGCGGCGCCGTCACGGGGCAGGTGGACGTGTTACGTCTGGCGGCCGACTTGCGCATCGCGCCCGGTAGCGCGGTATTCTTCGCCGCGACCGGAAGCCATTGCCTGGGAGCGGCGCGCTTGGACGCGGGAGACACGCTGATTCTGCGTGATATCAAGACGGCCACGCCACTGACGTTCGAACCAATCGATGCCGACGCGGTGTTGATTTGCGCGCGGATCACCGTAACGACCGCGACCGCGACCGTCTCGACCTCGTCTCGGCCGCTCCCCCAAACCGACCGAGGAGTCGCATGACGATGCACGCTGCTTTACCGCCGACCTCGCGATTGTTCGCGCCCTTCGCCCGCATCGATGGCCGCTGGCGCAGCGATGTGCTTCTGACCTGGGATGCGCACGGCCTCCTCACCGACATCACGCCGGACAGCGCCTGTCCCGACGGTGTCGCGACAGCAGCCGGTCCGGTGTTGCCGGGCGTGGCCAATCTGCACTCTCACGCCTTTCAGCGCGCCATGGCCGGCTTGACGGAATACCGTGCGACGTCGGCCGACAGCTTCTGGAGCTGGCGCGACCTGATGTACCGCTTCGCCACACGGATCGCGCCCGATGATCTGAGCGCCATCGCACAGTGGCTGTATATCGAGATGCTGAAAAGCGGCTATACCTCGGTCTGCGAGTTCCATTACGTCCATCATGCCCCGGACGGACAGCGCTACGCGAATCCCGCGGAGATGGTTGCACGCACGGTGCAAGCGGCAGCGGATACCGGTATCGGCATCACCGCCCTTCCCGTGCTGTATCAATACGGCGGCTTCGGCAGCGCACCGCCGAGTCCGGGCCAACGGCGCTTTATCCAGTCCCCGGATGAATTGCTTGCCATGCTCGGCAGCCTGCGTGGCACGTTCCCGCACTCCGCGCTGCGACAATACGGCGTCGCGCCGCATTCCTTGCGCGCCGTCTCCGATACCTCGCTTGCCAACGTCATCGACGGACTGCATCGCGTCAGCCCCGATGCGCCGGTGCATATTCATATCGCCGAACAAACGGCGGAAGTGGAGGCGTGTGTCGCCGCATACGGTCAGCGCCCGGTTGCCTGGCTGTTCGATCACGCACCGGTCGATGCACGCTGGTGTTTAGTGCACGCCACGCATGTCGACGACGCCGAAGTGCTGGCGTTGGCGCATAGCAATGCGGTTGCCGGGCTCTGCCTGACCACCGAAGCCAATCTGGGCGACGGCATTTTTCCGACGCAGGACTTTCTGCAAGCAGGCGGCGTATTCGGGATCGGCTCGGACAGCCATATTGCCGTGGACTGGCGATCTGAATTACGGTTGCTGGAATACGGCCAGCGCTTGACGCGCCGCCAGCGCAATGTCCTTGCCGCCGAACACGAACCCGCGGTGGCAGATCGATTGTTCGACGCCGCAGTCGCTGGCGGGGGTCAGGCGACAGGTCGACCGGTCGGGCAACTACGTGTCGGGAATTTGGCCGACTTGTTGGTCTTGGATCCGGAACACGATGCGATCGCCGGACACACGTCCGAGTCCTGGCTATCGAGTGTGGTATTCGCGGAGCACGGTGGCAATCCCGTCCGCGATGTCATGGTGGCTGGGCAATGGGTGATTCGCGAGGGACGACACGTCACTGAAACGCAGGCTCGCAGCGACTATCGCGCCAGCCTGAAGCGTTTGTTGGACCGCTGAAGGGACGTCGGCGGACGCGGGATCACCGATCCCCCGCGATTTCTTGCAATAGCGCCAGAAATGCGCGAACGGCCGGATTCGCCTTGCGGCTCTCGGGCCAGACGGCGGTGATGTCGTGCTGTTCGACGGCATAGTCGGCGAGAATCGGCACCAGCTCGCCACGGGCGACATAGGGCGCGGCAATCAAGCTTGCGCTCATGCCGATGCCGCCGCCGGCCACCAGCGTCGCCACGACCGCCTCGCTGACATCCACGACAATGCCTGCGGGCGGCACGATGTCGATGACGCGTTTTCCCAATTTAAAAGGCCAGCGATACAGCTGCCCATTGCTCTGATAGCGCAAGTTGACGGTCTCGTGACCGTCCAACGCATCGGGATGCAGGGGCGTCCCGCGTGCGGCGAGGTACGCGGGCGAAGCGAAGGCGCCAATGCGCAGCGACGTCAGCCGCCGCGACAGCAATCGTGAATCGGCGAGATCGCCGATACGGACCGCGATATCGATCCCCTCGTCGACGATGTCGACCCGCTGATCATTTAGCCGCAGGTCGACCATCACTTTGGGATAACGTCGACGGAACGCCGGCAACGCCGGCGCGATCAGGTGAATACCGATCGGCAGTGAAGCGGCGATACGCAAGGTTCCCGAGGGCTCGGAACGCGCGGTGATCGCGATCTGCTCGATCTCTTCCGCATCGCGCAGCAGCCTCAGCGCTCGCTCGTGCAAATCGCGCCCCTCTGGCGTCAGCGTCAGCGAGCGTGTCGTGCGCGTGAAAAGTGCCACGCCAAGCCGCTGCTCCAAGCGCTGCACGCTTTTACTGATCGCCGACGGCGAAACGGCCAGCGACCGCGCGGCAGCCGTGTAACTGCCCATCGATCCGGCGCGCGCGAACGCGATCAGTCCAGTCAGCCGCTCTAAAGCAATTTGTTCCATGGTGGCATGAGTAAAACGAAATCAGCCCCCATTATCAACCGATTTTCCAGTCTGTACAGTGTGAACCTCCCTGATCGATCGTGTTATCGATCGTCAGACCGAACGATGCACACTGCGAGAAAGCGCGATGAAACAAGACACCATGAAAGCCGTACGACAACATCGCTTCGGCGGCCCGGACGTATTGCAATACGAGGACGCGCCGATGCCGACGATCCTGCCCGGTGAAGTTCTGGTACGGGTGCATGCGGTTGGTTTGAATCCACCTGACTGGTATCTACGGGACGGCTTCAAGGCACTCGCGCCGGAGTGGCGCCCGACCGTCTCGTTTCCCGTAATACCGGGCACCGATATTTCTGGGATCGTCGTGGACGTCGCCAGCGACGTGGACACGTTTGCCGCGGGCGATGCCGTCTACGCGATGGTGCGGTTCCCCGGCGGCCTCAACGCACAGAGCAAGGCGTACGCCGAATACGTCGCCGTCCCGGCAACGGAAGTGGCACGCAAGCCGGCCGGGATCGATCACCGACATGCCGCAGGCGCGCCGATGTCGCTGCTCACCGCGTGGCAGTTCCTGATCGCCCTAGGCCATGACGAACAAAACGCGCTTCAGCCCCAGCAGCATGAACCGATACCGCTCCAGGGCAAGACCGTGCTGGTCAATGGCGCGGCCGGCGGCGTCGGGCACTTTGCGGTGCAGATCGCTAAATGGCAAGGCGCGCACGTGATCGCGGTGGCATCCGGCGAACACGAAGCCTTTCTGCGCGACCTGGGCGCGGACGCATTCGTCGATTACACGAAGACGGCCCCCGAGGACCGTTTTCGTGACATCGATCTCGTTCTCGACGCAGTCGGCGGCCCCACCACCGGACGCTTTCTGAGAACACTCAAACGCGGCGGCGCATTGTTTCCGGTATTTCCGCTTGGCTTTAATGGCGCGGAAGAAGCTGCGGCGCTCGGCTGTATCGTATCCACGACCCAAGTCCGCTCGTCGGGCGCGCAATTGGCGGAGATCGCCCCGTTGTTGCAAGCAGGAACGATCCGCGTGGCGATCGACAGCGCGTTCCCGCTTCAACATGCCGATCAAGCCCACGAACGCGCCTCCAAGGGGCATATACGCGGCAAGATCGTCCTCACCGTGACGGACAGCAGCAATGGCAGCGACAGCGAAGATAGTCGCGCATGATGCAGGGCGCGACGATGTCGCCCTTACGCAAGCCCTAGAAGCGCGGCTTGACGGTCTGCCAATCGGGCTTGTATTTGCGCATCTGGCGCACATCGTCGCGCTGTCGGATATCGATCGATTTGTATAATTCGTGCAGTTTCTCGAGCTGCGCATGATCGAGTTCGACACCGAGCCCGGGCGCATCGGTGATGCGTACGCACCCGTTGACGATCGGCAGTTTGCCGCCGCGAATCACTTCCTCGTCCGCCTCCTGCCATGGATAGTGCGTATCGCAGGCATACGACAAGTTCGGCACCGCTGCCGCGACGTGCGACATCGCCATCAGGCTGATGCCCAAATGCGAATTCGAATGCATCGAGACGCCGACGCCGAAGACGTCGCACATTTTTGAGAGGATCTGCGTATCGCGCAGGCCGCCCCAGTAATGGTGATCGGCCAGGACGATCTGCACGCTGTTCAGTGCGACGCTCCGACGGAATTCATCGAAATCGGTGACGACCATATTGGTCGCCAGCGGCAAACCGGTGCGACGATGGACTTCGGCCATCCCTTCGAGACCAGGACTCGGATCTTCATAATACTCAAGTGCATCGCCTACGCGTTCTGCCATGCGCACCGCGGTCTCGATCGACCAGTTGCCGTTGGGATCGATCCGTAATGGGGCTTCCGGGAAAGCCTTTTTCAACGCTTTGATGCAGTCGATTTCATGCTCCGGCTCGAGCGCACCCGCCTTGAGCTTGATGCTCTTGAAGCCATTCTCATCGATCATGCGCCGCGCCTGCGCCACGATCTGTGTCTCCGACAACGCTTCGCCCCATCGATCCGCTTTGTACGGCGCATCGATATGCTCGGCATACTTAAAAAAGAGATAGGCACTGAAAGGCACTTCCTGCCGCACGGCGCCTCCTAGCAGGTCGACGAGCGGCGCATTCAGATGCCGTGCCTGCACATCGAGAAATGCCACTTCGAATGCCGAGTACGCATTGGCGATCTGTTTGCTCGGGTGCGAACCGGGCGCCAATTCCGCACCGCCTTTCGCGGCGGTACCGTCCTGCTGCATCGCTTTCACCGCGGCGATCACCCGGGCACGCAAGCCGTTCGTATCGAAAGGATCGAGCCCGACCAATTCGCTTTTCACACGATCGAGCACTTTCAGCACCGGTGCGTCACCGTAGCTCTCGCCCAGGCCGACGATGCCGCTATCGGTCTCGACTTGAATAATCGAGCGCAACGCATAGGGCTCATGGATGCCGGTGGCATTCAGCAAAGGCGCGTCCTTGAACGCGATCGGCGTGACAACGACCCGTTTGATCTTCATCTGTTGCTCCTGAAAGAATGCGGAGAAAGGGGCTATCGGCGCCTGCCCTATCGCTTCGCCGATGAACATTACGCCTTCGTATTGCGCTGGCGTCATCCAATGCGCACCCCGGTTTCCGGTTTGCCATTACGCGGTGTGGGTTGAATGGCTAGCATTTTCTGTAAAACACTAATATATTAGTGTTTTACTTGCGAAAAGGGAAATCGGGTATACGCGGAGTCGTCGGGCATGCGCGCGATCCGTTTATCATGAGCGGCGACGCCTTGCCGTCACGCACGGCCCCGTTCCCTTCGTCAGAAAAGCTTCCCGACATCGTTCAGCTTATGAATCGCGTATTCGCCCCGCCCCCCGTGCAATTGGACCGCTCGCGTCACGCATCGCCGCAGGTGTTCGAGCATCTGCGCGAACGCATCATCGACCTGCGGTTCCCGCCGGGCATGTCGCTGTCGCGCGTTGAACTGGCAGCGGAGTTCGGGGTCAGTCAGACGCCGGTTCGCGAAGCATTGCTGCGCTTGGCCGAGGAAAAGCTCGTCGATGTTTTTCCGCAGCACGCCACGATCGTAAGACCGATCGATATCGCACTGGCGCATCAAGCGCACTTTCTGAGATTGGCGATCGAGCTGGAAGTGGTCGCCACGCTGGCGGGGGCGCCAGACGCGGCATTGCTGGGCAAGCTCGATAGAACGATCGAGGATCAACGTCTGCATGCCGCCCGCTTGGATCACGGGGCGTTCGTCGCCGCCGATCAGGCCTTCCACGCCACGATGTATGACGCAGCGGCGGTGCCGGACTTATTTCCGCTGGTACGCCGGCAAAGCGGGCATCTGGATCGGCTGCGCTATTTGCATGTGCCCACGCCCGGCAAAATGCAAACGGTCATCGAGGACCATGCGGCAATCTTGGACGCGATCAGACACGGGGATGCAACACAGGCGCAGCACGCGCTGCGTCGCCATCTAGGGGGCACGCTCAGCCGCATCACCGACATCCGCGCGCGCTATCCGGATTATCTGCTGGGTTGAGCGATGCGTCGCGCGATCGCGTTGACAGTCGATGCGTTCGCCGTGGCGGCAATCGACGCATACATGGGCGCCAACCGCTGACGCACCCCGTTTCGATTTTTTCGGTTTCGCACGTTTTTACGAAAGCGGGAGCGTGGCGGTTTGGCTTTCTGTTCCGTCTTGCGTATCGGATATCGATACCACCGGTATCACGGCCACACCCTTTGGGATATCGATCAGCAACGCATTCCGCTTTCTGCGACTATCCGATGCGTTGTGCCCGGTGCCAGATATCGCGCGTTCACGACGTGTCGGCAAAGTGCCGGCGCATTGCTGCCCGCGTAGCGGCTGGACATAGCGATGACTGAAATCCGGGCTATCTCGATCCATTCCTAAGCGACTGCCATGAACCACCGATCCAATGTGGACGCAGCCGAGCGCGGCGCGGCGCGCGGTCGCGTCCCTGTTACCGCGCCTGCCATCGTCGTGCTTATCCACGGACTCGGCCGTACTGCCGGCTGTTGGCGGAGCTTGCGTCGAAGTTTGGGGCAAGCAGGTTACCGCCCTATCGCGATCGCTTACCCGTCGACGCGCTGCGATATTCCGGAACTCGTCCGCCAATGGATCGACCCCGCCCTGTCGCGAGCACTCGACGAGGCATCGATACAAGGAACGGCCGTGCACATCGTGACCCATTCGATGGGTGGAATTCTGCTCCGTCATTGGATGCAATTCCGGCATCTGCCATCGCGCAGCCGGGTAGTCATGCTTGCCCCGCCGAATCGAGGCAGCGAAGTGATCGATCGCTTGGGACGGTATGCGTGGTTTCGGCGCTGCATGGGGCCGGCGGCCATGCAATTGAGCACTGCACCAACAAGCTGGGTCAATGCTTTGCCCGGCTGGGGGTCTGAGGCGGCGCTTTGCATCATAGCCGGAAGCCGCAGCATGGATCCCTGGTTCAATCGATGGTTCGAAGGATCCCACGACGGAAAAGTAGCGGTCGCACGCACCTATTTGCGCGGCGTCGATACGCGCCACGTGCTACCAACAAACCATACATGGATCATGAACGATAGCCGCGTGCGCAATCTGATCACACACTATCTCCAGCAAGGAGACCGTTGACCCCTACACGCGACGGACGCCGGAGCGAAAGCTGCCGGCGTTGCGCGCGAGCGCACGCTCTATCTAGCCTTCTCGGATCGTACGCTGCAAAACCGGCGTACCGACCCGATTCGCAAATCAGTGTGCCCGCCCGCGTCGCAATACAGCGGGAAGTGCCTTTTCGCTCGTCACGGCCGGAAGCGGCTCCGGAACGTTCACCTTGGGTGCCCATTTACGCCGCATCAACACGATCGTACTGGTTGCTCCGAGGAACAAGAAGACGACGATCGCCATCATCGGCAAGGTATAACTATGTCCAACATGCAGCAACCAACCGGAGAGGCTGGCGGAAATGCCACCTGCCAAGCTCGTTGCAACCTGCTGGAAACCGGTATTCAAACCAGTCGCCTGCTTTGGAATAAGCGTCAGCTTTACCAAGGCGAGATTATTCGTCGTGACCAGCCCCACCAGCGTCAATGACAATACGTTCCAGAACAACGCCATCTGCAGTGTCGACGCATAGGCACCAAACAGCACCGTCATACCGCCGATAAAGCCGACCACCATAAACGATTTCCGCACGATCACCGCGTCGTAGCCACGTGCGATAAGCCGGTCGGCGCCCCATCCGCTTAGGGCCGCCATTGCCGCGACGCCAAAAAAGCTCATCGCCGTGTAGACGCCGGAACGGGTCAGCGACAGTCCCCGCTGCTCGACGAGGTAGGCCGGCATCCATGTCATGCAGTAAAACGCGAAGTAAGCGTAGCAAAAATTCGTGACGAGCCCGCCCCATACCACCGGACTGGCAAGCAGATTACGCATCGGTACTGTCCCGGCGACTTCCTTTCTCCTTGAAAGCTCAGCGCGATCCGGGTAATCATTGCGCACCATCAATAACCATGGCAATAACCACACCATGCCGGCGAGACCGGTGACGATAAACATCACTTTCCATGAGGTCCCGGCGATCAACCAGGCCGCGAGCGGCGCGCCCAATGCAGGTCCCATTTTTCCACCGACGGAATAAATGGCCAGAGCCGAACCCTTTTGCGTTTCCTCGAAACGATCCGCGATATAGCGATACGTCGCCGGCACCACGACGGCTTCGGCGGCGCCGATCAGGATGCGCACCACAAGCAATCCCGTCAGCGTCGTGACGACGCCCGTGGCAGCGGCCGCCACGCACCAAAGAAAGAAACAGATGGCATAGGGCCACTTGACGCCATAGCGGTCGACCAACCAGCCCATCGGCAACTGAAATAAGCCATACGCCCAAAAAATCGACGAGCCCAACCAACCGCGCTGCACGCTTGTCAGCGCGAACTCGTTCACGAAGCGATGATCGGCTATGGCGGCGGACATGCTGGATCGGTCAGACCACGCGATCATCAGACCCAGCGCAAGCAATACCACTACGCCCCATCGGCTTTCCAGGCGCCCCGCCTTTTGCATCGTCGCCATTACGGTGTCTCCGTTCACATCTTATATTGTCGAGACGGCGATTCCAGCACGCGAATGTACGTCAGCCATCTCAAGTAACGAACGCGTTTCCTTCAATCACAACCGGCGCGACTTGCTTAACCGAGGCTCCCCGTGACGTCGTCGAATAGCTCATCTACAGAAAACCGGCGCGGAATGATTTTCTGCTCGAACGCCCAGTCGATGGCGAGTGCGATACCCTTGCGATTTGCCTCCAGCCCTAAAGGCGGAAAGGCGGCAGGAACATCGACCGCTTCGTTGCGACTGCGCTCGATCATGCGATAGAGATCTCGCACGATATCGGGGCGGTTCTTGCTCACGTCCTTGTGCACGACAAAGATATGGTTGATCGGTACCACGCCTTCTCGCGCGAACCAATCTTTAGCTGCCTCCTGGGCATTCGGGATCAGCGTTTTGACGCGCGGATCTTTCGGCATGTCTTCGCCAGCCAGCAAGGCCGCGAGCTTGCCATCGAGCATCATGTCGGCAACCGACGTCCCCTTCGGCAAACGCTGGCAATTTTCCGGATCGGAATATTCGGCCAGATGCCCGTCTCCCACCGTCATCCATGTGACCTTGTCCAAATCCACGCCGTACTCGTGCCGTAAGATCCCGCGAATCCAAAGGCCGGTGGTTTGCGCGTACGTCCGAACGCCCACTTGCCGACCCTCGATATCTTTCGGATCCAAATGACCGAACGCATCGTTATAGCCCGCGCAGTGATGCTGAAAACGACCCGATATCGGCGCTGGCAACATCACATAGGGCTTGCCATACGCTTTGGCCTGAAGGTAAGTGACGATCGCCAACTCTCCGGCATCGAAGGCGTTCTCCCGGACCATCGGTTTGAAGCCTTCGCTGGCACGCGCCGGACCACAAAAATTCAGATGAACCAAATCGGAGGTCACGCGCCCCTCTTTCAAGGCCTTCGTGACTTTGTAGTCGGCCAGATTAAGCCGGAGCGTCGGCAGATCTGCTTCGGTCGTTGTCATCGTTTTCATTCCCTTCCTGAAGATAAACTGTCGCGCGGCAGCGGCACGTCGATGCGTCGAGGCATCTCACAATGCGTGCGTACCGCACGAAACGCGGGGATCGCTCGAATCAGGCCAAGGCCGGATACAGCTTCTGTGCCGTTTTCCCGAAAATAGCGTCACGATCCGCCGCGCTGACATACTGCAGTCCGGCCTGCGCCGCCCCCAATAGTTCTGGCAGCGTGCCTTTCGAGCTGGGAAAATTGGAACCCCAGGCCAGTCGATTCGCGCCGAAAGCCTCCACGAGGCGCGGGAAGAATGTCTCCGCGCGGGCGTCGCCCTTTGCCATATCGTCGAAGATACGGGGCGTCAATTTCATAAAGATATTCGGGATCGACGCCAAGTCGAACAGGCTTTGCGCTTTGGCATAAGGCGCACCGTCGGTGACGTCCGGACGGCCGAGGTGATCGAGAATGATCGCGACATTGGGAAAGCGCCGGGCCAGTTCACGTACCTGCGGCAATCCCACGACGCCCGTCTGAATGCACATCGGTAGATGTAATTCGCCGCATGCTTCCCAGGCAGGATAGGTGCGCGGATCCTCCAACTCGCTTGGATCGAACTCCTTGGTGCTCCCGCCGGTGAACATACGCAAGCCGCCAAGTCCGCGTTCGACGCAGGCGCGAATGGTATCGGGCGCGTCGGGCGCCGTCATGTCCACCGACCCTACCGCCACGAGACGGTGCGCGTGCTCGGCGCAGGCGTCCAGCACATAGCTGTTATCGAATCCATACGTGGTGGATGAGTGGACCACGGCTGCTTTCGCCACGCCCGCCTCGTCCATCGCGGCGATCAGCGCTTCGACAGTGGACGGCCGTTCCTTCGACCAATCCGAACGCTTTCCGAACAACGGCATGACAGGATAGCGATCAAGGTCGTCCGAAATGATGTGGGGATGGATATCAATAATTTCCGACATGTGCGTGTCCTGGATAGATAGTTTCTTCTCCATCGATCATCGCGGTGCAGCGGATTGCCGTCTATTGATATTGAAGTCAATCAGACTTAACGAAACAGTGAAGTCGGCATAAGTTTTTTGATGCGCGCACGCTTTTCACGCAGTCTTGGGCGATGAAAATCGGCGGCTTCTTGATTTTTTCGGTATCGCCCGAGATTATGCAAAATACCTTGATTCATGCCACATTGACTGAATATTCATGCACCGAAGCGCGTATAAAGTGGCCTGTTCGAAATATTAGAATCATTTTTTTGGCATAACGCTTCCGTCAGCGTTGCTTGCTCGACGATGCAAGTGGAAAAGCACGCTCCGGGTTTGTACCCGGTAGCGCAATACCGAAGGTATACCCTTAAACCAATCGTGAAGCGCGTTGGTGTCTACGGATTCGCGCGGTCGAAGCATCGCAGTTCGTCGCCCCTCAACGCATGCGTCAGGACTGCGTGTGCGCTGTGCCAAGCTTGGACAATGCGCCCTTATCCGCGTGCCGTTGCCAATGCGCTGGCGACAGCACGCATCGCAAGCAGATAGCCATCGGTGCCGAGTCCGCAGATGACGCCGCGCGCGACCTGCGACACCAAGGAGTGGCGATACAGCACGTCGCGCTGATGAATGTTGGTGATATGCACTTCGATCAGCGGCTGACGAATCAGCTTAAGCGCATCCAGCACCGGAATCGAAGAAAACGAAAATCCCGCGGGATTGATGACGACGGCCGCGTCGCTTTCGAATGCCTCTTGAATCCAGTCGACCATCACGCCTTCATGATTCGTTTGCCGAAAATCGGAATTCAGGCCCAATTCGGTCGCTAGCGTACACACGCTGTCTTTTACCTGATCGAGCGTGGTCGTACCGTATAGATGCGGCTCGCGCTTCCCCAGCATATTGAGATTTGAGCCATTCAAGACATATACCAAAGGTTTCATCGTGCTTATCCGGGGTTTAATGAAAATGGGATTGCATCGGCGTATGGCGTTCGGCAGTCTTGGCGTTCATGTCGGGATCGACGCGGTTCATATCGATACCGAGCGTCTCCGGCGCGGTCAAGATCGCAATGAGCGAGATGACGTTCAGTACGACACACACGGCTACCACGCCCCATGGCGATCCGTCGCACAGTGCAAACAGCCAGACCGCAAGCACCGGCATCGGCCCCCCGGCGATTAAATTGGCGCCCGTGTACGCAAGGGCCGATCCCGAATATCGAACGTTGGTCGGAAAAGCCTCGGCGAACGCGACCGGCTGAATGCCGCTCTGGAACTGGGTGAAGCCAAGAAACACGCCCATCGCGAGCAGCATCGGCACGAAGCTTTTCGTATCGAGAATCTGGAAATATACGAACAGCATCAGCAAGGTCATACACGATCCCAGCGCCAGCGCTTTGCGACGCCCGATGCGATCGCTCAATATGCCGCCCAACAGCGCGCCGACGATGGCGCACGTATTTGCGGCCATCAACAGCAGGAAGCCCGTTTGTTTTGGGACAGCCAAGGTTTTGGTGACATAGCTCAGCGAAAACACGACGATCAAGTAGAAAATGGCCGCGGGCCCGCAGAAAAACAGCATCCATCGGATGACCGTGCGCCAATGGAAGCGCAACGCATCACGCAACGGATTGCGTGCTTGTACGACGGTCGTCTTGCGAAGCTGTTCGAATGCGGGGGTTTCGCTGACGCGGAGGCGGATATACACGCCCACGATGACGAGAACAAAGCTCAGCACGAACGGAATGCGCCATCCGTAGCGATCGAAACTTTCCGCCGACATCAACGATGACAATGCGAGCAATACCCCATTCGCAAGGATTTGGCTCAGCGGCGAGCACAGACCGAGCAATCCCGAATACAGCCCGCGTCGTTGCGCGCTTGCGTGTTCGATCGCCATCAACTGCGCGCCGGTCGATTCCCCCCCGAGCGCGAAACCTTGGAGGATGCGTAGCAATACCAGGAGGATCGGCGCCCATACACCAATGCTGGCGTACGTCGGCATGCAGCCCATCAACATCGACGAGAGCCCCATCGCCGATACGGTCGCCAGCATCAAGTTTCGACGACCGAGCTTATCGCCCAAATGCCCGCACACGATCGCGCCGAGCGGGCGCGCGGCTAAACCAACGCCGAAGGTCGCTAGTGACGCCAGCAACGCCGATGTCGCATCCAAGGCCGGGAAAAACAGCTTCGGGAGGACCGTCGCGGCTAGTGCGCCGTAGAGCGTAAAGTCAAACCATTCGAGTGCGGTACCGATCGCCGCTGCAACCACCGCGCGACTTCCCATTTTTCGATGCGTCGCCGCATCCGATTGAATATCCATCCTGTCTCCTCGCCATTTCACTGCTTGGGCAGCAAATATATGGACTGGTGTCTGGCGACTGCACGGCGTGCGTCGCTCTAGATAGCGCCGAACTTGCAACGTTTTCACGATCGAAGCGGCTTAGACACAGCGTAGCAGCGACCTTGGGAGGGCATTCGAGGATGGAATTTCATTCCGTAATATGAAATTATCGGTTTACTGTCTTTCGCGGAGGAGCCCCCACACGATGCCTACGGTCACAGATAGGACGATGGCCGTCCTCGAGTTTCTGGCGACGCAAATGGAAGGAACGTCATTGGCGTTGATCTCCGATCAACTCGATATTCCGCGCAGCGCCTGCCATCGGCTCCTTGCCGACCTCAAACAATGCGGCTATGTCCGGCAACTGCGCGAGCACGGCGATTATGTCCTGACGACGAAACTGGTCGGGCTCGGGCTGAGCTATCTGGCCACGACCGGCATCGTCGATATCGCGCAAACCATCCTGGACCGGCTCGCGGAGCAGTCCGGGGAATTGGTGCGTCTCTCGATCGTCGATGGCGATCGCATCACGTGGGTTGCGAAAGCACAAGGTGCGCTGAAGGGATTGCGCTACGATCCGGACATGGGCATGGATACGGTGCTGTCGTGCAGCGCGACCGGTTATGCGTGGATGATGACCATGACGGACGAGCGCGCGCTCGAACTGGTAAGCAGACAAGGTTTCGGGTCACCGAAACAGTATGGGCCGCGCGCGCCGACCACCATCAACGGTTTGCTCGGCTTCGTTCACGCAGCACGAGAACGCGGCTATGCGACGATCAACGAGGTATTCGCGCCGGGGATGACGGCGATGGCCGCCCCCGTGCAACGTCGGGCCTACCCGGCGATCGGGGTGATCAGTATCGCCGGGCCGCTGATCCGTCTTTCTGAGAAACGCATGGCCGATCTTGGACCGCCCCTGCTGGCCGCCGCAAGTGAATTGGCCGCGGCAAGTCTTGCATCGCCTTTATTCGCCAGAATCCGCTAGGACACTCGGGCGACACGGCGCGGCGTTACCGTGAAATAGGCGCTTCGTGCCGCTGCCAGGCGGCCGCGCGGCCGCGCGCTAGCCGTCCGGTACGCTCCGGAACGGACAGACAGCACGTCACTTTACTTGCGCTTGCCCTTGTGCTGCCGCGCCCTTCCCATCCAATCCGCCACCCAGTGCCGTGTACAGCGTGATCAAGCTGGTTTGCGCGGAAAGCTGCGTGGCCACCAGGGACTGCTGCGCGGTCAGGAGCAGACGCTGCTCGGTCAGCGCATCGAGCAGACTGTCGCCGCCCTGCCGATACAGCGCCATCGACAGATCGTAGGCATGCTGGTCGGCATCGACCGTTTGCTTCATCGCATCGAGCTGATCATTGATCGTCGCCCGCGTCGCCAGCGCGTTGGCGACCTCTTCGAACGCCGTCTGGATCGTCTTCTCATACGTGGCCACATCGATACGGAACGTCACCTTGGCCGCGTCGAGCGTAGCGCGGTTTTCGCCGCCATCGAAGATCGGCAGTGCTGCCTGCGGCTCGAACGACCATGCCCGATTGCCTCCCGTAAACAAGGCGGATAGGGCCGGGCTCTCGAAACCCAGTGCGGTCGTCAAGCTGATCGTCGGGAAAAAGTTGGCACGGGCCGCGCCGATATCGGCATTGTCCGCTCGCAAGGTATGTTCCGCGGCCAAGACATCGGGCCGCTGCTGGAGCACCTGCGAAGGCACCCCTGCCGGAATATCGGTGATGCTGGCCACCGGATCGACTTTGGCATCGGGAAGGTCCGCGTCCGGCACGGCGGTACCGACCACGAGTTCCAACGCATTGCGCGCCTGATCCGCCGTCGTCTTCGCCTGCGCCACCGTATTGCGTGCCGACTCCATGCTGGCGCGCGCCGCTTCGTAGTCGAGTGCGCTGATCGCGCCGAGCGTGTGCTCCTGCGTTTCGAGCGCGAAGGTCTTCTGCTGGCTGGCCAGCGAATCCTGCGCGATCACCAACAAGCGTTTATCCGATGCCAAGGTCAACCAGTCGCTCGCCACCTCGGAGACCAAGGTGATTTGCGTACTGCGCCGCGTCTCCTGCGTCGATAGATAGGTTTCCAATGCCGCCTTGGTCATATTCCGCACGCGGCCGAACAGATCCAGTTCGTACGACGCCACGCCCGCATTGACGCTATAGATATGCTCGACCGTTCCCGAGCTCTTGCTTGCGGTTGTCGTCGTGCCGCCAGACTCCGCGCTGCGCACCGACGTCGGCGTGCGCGCCGCGTCCTGGCTTGCATTCAGGTCGATCTCCGGAAACAGCGAGGCGCGCTGGATCCGATACTCGGCACGCTCTTTCTCGATATTGAGGATCGCGATACGGAGATCCCGGTTATTGGAGAGCGCCAACGCCAGCGTACGCTGCAGGCGCGGGTCGACGAAAAACGACTGCCAACCGATGTCGGCCGCCGCCGTGTCTGTACCCTGCGTGGTTGCCGCCGGGGCGCCAGCGGTCCAATTCGCGGGCACCGGTGCTGCGGGGCGCTGATACTTCGGCGATAAATCGATACAGCCACCCAGGCCGACCACGCTCACCGCCGCCAGCACGGCGCCTATCCGATGAAGACAGCGTTTCATTTCGCTTCTCCCGCGGGGGGTTCGGCTTGCGTCGCGGTCCGCCCTTTCGCTATTCTTTTACGCACGAGGAAATACATCAACGGCGTAAAGAAAATCGCCAATAAGGTGCCGATCAAGGTGCCGCCGAATACGCCCGTTCCGATAGACTGCCGTGCCGCCGCGCCGGCACCCGTCGCGACCACCAGCGGCGCAACGCCGAGCAGGAAGGCCAGCGACGTCATGATGATCGGGCGGATCCGTAACGCCACCGCCTGCTCGATCGCTTTCAATGTCGCAAGGCCTTCTTTCTCCATCTGCAACGCGAACTCGACAATCAAGATGGCATTTTTCGACGATAGGCCGACGGTGACCAGCAAGCCGACCTGAAAATACACATCGTTCGAGAAGCCGCGCAACGTCGTGGCAAGCGATGCGCCCAGAATGCCCATCGGCACGATCAAAATCACCGCCAGCGGCACGGACCAGCTTTCATACAAGGCCGCGAGACACAAAAACACGAACAACACCGACACCGCGTACAGGTAAGGCGCCTGACCACCGGACAACTGCTCCTGATACGACAAGCCGGTCCAGGACAAGGTCACGCCACCCGGCAGACTCGAAACAAGCTGCTCCATCGTCTTCATCGCCGTACCGGAGCTGACACCGGGCATCGGATCGCCAACGATTTCGAATGCACTTTCGCCGTTGAAGCGGTCCAGTTCCGGTGCGCCATAGGTCCAATGCAAGGTGGTAAAGGCAGAGAACGGCACCATCGTTCCCGATGCGTTGCGGACATACCATTTCGTCAGCGATTCCGGCGTCATCCGAAACGGCGCATCGGCCTGGACATACACTTTCTTGATCCGTTCTTGATCGAGGAATTCATCGACGTATTCGCCACCCAGCGCATCCTCGATGGTCGAATTGATATCGGCGATGGTGATACCCATGGCGGCGGCCTTACGGTCATCGATACTCATCGACAGCTGCGGTGTGTCGCTCAGTCCATTGAAACGCACCTGTGTCACGACACCGCTTTTATTGGCCATCGCGATCAACTTGTCGCGCGCCGCGGCCAGCGCCGTATGCCCGATATTGCTCTCGTCGACAAGCTCCATATCGAAGCCCGAGCTAACCCCCATGCCGCGCACCGCCGGCGGCTGCAGCACATACACCTTGGCGTCCTGCACCTCCCGCGCGAGATCGTTTTTGGACTTCGTCACAAAGGCCTGCGCCTGCTCGGAGGATTTCGTGCGCTTATCCCAGTCCGTCAATTTGACATACATCGAGCCGACGTTCTGCCCATTGCTGCCGGTTTCGAAGCCGGCAACGTTGAACACTTCGCTGACCTCGGGCTGCTTCAGGAAATAGTCCTCGACCTTCGCCATCGTCGCCTCGGTACGCTCACGCGTGGAACCGACCGGCGCCGTGATAGAGACTTGCAAGACCGCCTGATCCTCCGTCGGCAGGAACGCGGTGGGCAGGCGAATGAACAACAGGCCGCCGCCTACCACCAGCAGGACGTACACCACCACGGCAGGAATCCGGTGATGCAGCATTTTGTCGACAGCGCGACGATAGCTGCCGGCGGTTCGATCGAAACCGCGATTGAAATGGCTGAAGAACCAGCCTTTCGGCTTTTCATGGCCGTCTTTCAAAATCGTGGCGCAGAGTGCCGGCGTGAAGGTCAGCGCGACCAATACCGACAAGACCATCGCCGAGACCACCGACACCGAGAACTGCCGGTAGATGATCCCGGTCGATCCGCCAAAGAAAGCCATCGGCAGCAAGACGGCAGACAAGACCATCGCAATGGCAACCAACGCGCTACTGATCTCCGTCATCGATTTCTTCGTCGCATCCCGCGGCGATAGATTCTCCTCGGTCATCAAGCGCTCGACGTTCTCCACGACGACAATTGCATCATCGACGAGCAAGCCGATGGCCAAGACGACGCCGAACATCGTCAGCATATTGATGGAATAACCGAACACTTCGAGGATGCCAAACGTCCCGAGCAATACCACCGGCACCGCGATCGCGGGGATCAATGTGGTCCGCAGGTTCTGCAGGAACAGGTACATGATCAAGACGACCAGCACGATCGCCACCACCAGCGTCTTGATCACTTCGGTGATTGCCGTCGTAATGAACGGCACCATCTCGTACGGATATTCGACCTTCAGACCGGCCGGGAACGTTTTGGCACGCTTCGCAAGAAACGCATGCACTTCCTGGTCGACCTTTACCTCGTTCGCGCCAGGCGCCAATTGCAAGCCCAGCCCGGCTGCTGCTTTATTATTGAAATTCGATTCCACCGTGTACGCCTGCGGCCCCAGCGCGACGCGCGCCACGTCGCCGAGCAACACCTGCGAACCGTTGGTTTCGGTTTTTAAGACGATATTGCGGAACTGCTCGGCCGTGGTCAGCCGGCTGCGTGCCGTGATCGTCGCGTCCAGCTCCTGGCCTTTGATCGCCGGCGTCGCACCCACTTCGCCCGCGGCGATATCGTCGTTCTGCGCGGTAATCGCCGTAACGACATCGGACGGCATCAAGGCATATTTCTGCAGCTTGTTCGGGTCGAGCCAGATATGCATCGCATATTGGTAACCGTATTGCTGCGCCTGTCCCACGCCCGGCAGACGTTCGATCGTCTCTTCCAGATCGCTATAAAGATAATCGGCAATCGCCGCCTTGCTCATCTTGCCGTCTTCGGAGACGAGATTGAATACGAGGAAAGTATCGGGCGACGCCTTGCGCACGGTCACGCCGCTTTCCTGCACTTCCGTCGGCAGCAGTGCGTTGGCCGATTGCAATTGATCCTGCACCTGCACCTGCGCGGTGTTCGGATTCGTGCCTGGCGAGAATGTCAGCTTGATGCTGATGCTGCCTTCCGAATTCGCCGTGGAAGACATATACATCAGATTATCGAGGCCGACCATCTGCTGCTCGATAACCTGGACGACCGCATCCTGATTGGTCTGCGCAGACGCACCGTTGTACGTCGCGTTGATCAGAATCATCGGCGGGGCGATGTCCGGATACTGGTCCAGCGGCAGTTGGGTGATGGCAAAGCCGCCCGTCAGCGTGACGATGATCGCCAGCACCCAGGCGAAGACAGGCCGATCGATGAAAAAGTGCGCGATACGCATACGTCGTGCCTTTTAAGATGCGGCGGCTGCGGAGGCAGCCGAGGCGGTGTTCGCAGGCGCTGCGGCAGAAGCGGCGACCGGATTCACGGTATCGCCCGGACTGACGAACTGCATGCCGGACACGACGATGCGATCGCCGGGCGCCAGACCGCTCGTCACGACCCATTCGTTGTTGTCGGCGGTCCCCGACAG
Source organism: Robbsia sp. KACC 23696 (assembly GCF_039852015.1). NCBI lineage: Bacteria > Pseudomonadati > Pseudomonadota > Betaproteobacteria > Burkholderiales > Burkholderiaceae > Robbsia > Robbsia sp. KACC 23696. The sequence goes on from NZ_CP156627.1 coordinate 1,571,180, forward strand.
CTGGAGCGTGCGTTGTTCGATCTTGTTTTGCGCATCGACGATCAACGCGCTCGCATCGCCGCGCGAGTCGTGCGTCACCCCTTGCTGCGGTACGAGAATCGCGTTCTCATCGATGCCTTGCTCGACGACGGCATGGATATATTCGCCCGGCAACAGCAATTTTTCAGGATTCGGCACGATGACGCGCAGCGTGACGGTGCCGGTGGTCTGATCGACGCCGACGCCCGCGAACTGCAGCGAGCCTTCATGCGCATAGGCGGTGCCGTCTTCCAACGTGATTTTGACCTTCGCGTTTCCCTGCGCATCCGCCTTCAACGCCCCGCTCGCCAGTTTCTTACGCAAGGCGAGCACTTCGGAACTGGACTGCGTCACATCGAGATACAGCGGGTCGTAGGCGTAGATCGTCGCCATCGCCGTCGTCTGGTCCGCAGTGACCAAGGCACCAGGCGTGACGGTCGAAGCGGTGATCGTGCCGCTGATCGGCGCTTTGACACGCGTGTAATCGAGGTTGATCCGAGCGCTTTCCAAGGCCGCCTTATCGGCATCGATCGTCGCCTGATCCTGCTTGAGCGTGGCGTCTGCCGTTTCCAATGTCTGCTTGCTGATCGCGTCGATCGCCGCGAGCGACCGATCGCGCTCGGCGATCGGCTTGGCGGAAAGCAGCGCCGCCTGCGCATTTTCGAGATTTGCCTTGTCGGCGTCGTACACCGCCTGATAGGGCGCCGGATCGATTTGGTACAACACCTGACCGGCTTTTACCTCGCCACCTTCCGTGAACAGTCGCTTCTGGATAATGCCGGTGACCTGCGGCGTGACGGGCGACGTCAGATAGGCGGTCGTCCTGCCCGGCAGCGAAACGGACTGCGTATAGGGCGTATCTTTCACTGTCACGAACGAGACCGTCTGCACCTTGGGCGCAGCGGCCTTTTTGTCGTGAGAACACGCGGCCAATGTGCAGCTCAGACAGAGCGCGCTGAAACCGTAACGTAAGGAAGGGGAAAATTGCATTCGGCATGCCTCGATTCATGGGACGCTTACCACGCCCGATGATGTGATTATCCGGAGCAATTTCGCAAGAATGTAGGAAGTTCGGGGCCGCCGGTGTTGTGTTCGATTACCGATGTAACGTTGGGAGTAGAATCCCGCTCATGAATGCCGCCGATAAGCCCGTTTTCAATAAACGTCTCAGCCTCACCACGAAGCTGTTCATCGCCATGGTCGTGGTCAACATCCTGCTGATCGCAGGCATGGCCGTGGGCGCGCGGATAAGTTTCGAGCGCGGCTTTCTGGGATATCTCGCGGAAGAAGACATCAAACGACTGGACGACAGTACCGGGCCCTTGACCGCGGCGTACCGTGAGCATGGCAATTGGAACTTCGTTATCGAGAACCACCATCTCTGGCACGAGTTGATGCGTCCCTACGGGCATGCATTCCAGGTATTTTCCGACGGCGAGCGTTGGACCCCGCCGCCGCTCGCCGACATGGTGGGGGCAAGCCTGCGCTTTGCCTTGCTGGATCCGAACGGAAAATATCTGACCGGCAACGAAAAAGGCACGGCGGCGTCGCCGCGCAAACCTATCGTCGTCGATGGAAAAATCGTCGGCTGGCTGATGATCGTACCGATTCAAAACATCGCCGAAGCAGGCGATCAGCGCCTGGAGACGGCCGAGCGCGATGCCAGCTGGACCGTGGCGATCACGGCCATGGTGCTTGCCGTGGCGATCTCGCTATGGCTGGCGCGCGCCATCGCCTCGCCGTTACAACGCGTCGCGCGTGCAACGCATCGCTTGGCAAGCGGCGACTTCGCTGTCCGTGTCGCCGAAGCATCGGGTGGCGAACTCGGCCAACTCGAAGCCGACTTCAATCACCTCGCGGTAACGCTCGATCGGAACGAGAAGATGCGCGCCGCGTTGGTCGCGGACGTGTCGCATGAGCTGCGTACGCCGTTGGCCGTCATGCAGGGCGAGGTGGAAGCGCTCGAAGTGGGCGTGCGCCCCATGTCGGCCGATGCCATGCGCTCGCTGTCAGTCGAACTGGCCCGCTTGAACCGTCTGGTCGACGATCTTTACCATCTGTCGCTGTCCGATGTCGGCGCGCTTCCCTATTATTTCGGCGATGTCGATGTCGTCGAAGCGATGGATGACGTCCTCCACCTTATCAGGACCCGCCTGGACGACGCGGGCATCGCGCTGAGCACCGCTTTCCCGAACACGCCCTGTTGGATCAATGGCGACGAACGACGGCTGCAACAGGTGTTCTCGAATATCTTTCAGAACGTTCTGCGTTACGTCAACAAAGGCGCCCGGGTGCATGTTCGCATCCAGCAGGATGCCAAGCGGGTAAAGATCGATATTCAAGACAGCGGCGTCGGGGTGCCGGATGCGTCGCTGGAGGCCTTGTTCGGCCGGTTCTATCGGGTGGAAGCATCGCGCAGCCGCGCCACCGGCGGCGCCGGCCTGGGCTTGCCCATCTGCCGCAGCATCGTCGAAGCCCATCACGGCACGATCAAAGCCGCAAAAGCGCCGCAGGGCGGCCTCTGGATAGCGATCGACCTGCCACTCGCCCCGCACCTCAAGGAAGCACCGTGAGCGACACGTCCCCCGATATCGATATCCTGGTCGTCGAAGACGAACCCAAGCTCGCCCTGGTCATCGTCGATTTCCTGCGCGCCGCCGGCTATTCGACGCAATGGCTTGCAAACGGCCTCGACGTCGCGCCGAGCGTGGCGGCGCAGATGCCGCGCTTGATTATCCTGGATCTGATGCTGCCGGGACGCGACGGCCGCGATATCTGTCGCGATATCCGCGCCTACTCCGATGTGCCCATCATCATGGTGACCGCGCAAGCCGAGGAAGTGGATCGTCTGCTCGGCCTCGAAATCGGCGCCGACGACTACGTCTGCAAGCCGTTTAGCCCGCTGGAACTGGTTGCCCGCGTCAAAGCGATCCTGCGCCGCGTGCCGATCGAATCGCATCCGGACACCGGCCCCTTGCAGCTCGACGAGGCCAGCTTGAGCGCGACCTATAAAGGCGTGACCATCGAATTTACCGCGATCGAGTTCAGATTGCTGAAGACGCTGGCCAGCAAACCGGCTCGGGTGTTCTCGCGAAATGCCTTGATGCAGCAGCTCTATACCGATGGCCGGCTGGTGGAAGCACGCACCGTCGATAGCCATGTGAAGAAAATCCGCCGAAAATTCGAAGCGGCCGCGCCCAGTGAAGAAGTCGTGCAATCGGTCTACGCCGCCGGATTCCGACTGATTCTGTAACGCTATCCGACCATTTTTCCAAGCGTGTACCGAAACGCGGCGCTTTTGCACGCCACGACGCGACATCGGCGTCGATTAATGATCCGGCGTCGCTTTTGTAAGATAGGAATGTCGCGGCTATTCTAGGAAACGCATTTCTGGCGACATCTACTAGTCCTCATCGCACCCCATCACGACACCGAGGTGATAGATGACGCGTCTCCATGAACATAGCCTCATTATCGACGGTGTGAAGCGCACGTCACACCCCACGCCCGCCGTCGGCCCAGGCGTGCTGCGCAAGGTCATCGTCGCCGCGGCGATCGGCAATTTTGTCGAATGGTTCGATTTCGCCGCCTACGGCTTCCTGGCAACCGTCCTCACGCGGGTATTTTTCCCCTCCGACACGCCGTCGATCGCACTGCTCAAAGCGTTTGCCGTCTTCGCGGTGGCCTTCGCATTGCGGCCCCTCGGCGGCATCGTCTTCGGCGTGATCGGCGACCGGATCGGCCGAAAAAGAACGCTCGCCCTGACCATCCTGATGATGGCCGGCGCCACCACCTTGATCGGTATATTGCCCTCCTACGCGAGCATCGGCTTGGCGGCGCCGGCGCTGCTGACGCTGGTACGCTGCATCCAGGGCTTTTCCGCCGGCGGCGAATATGCCGGCGCCTGTGCCTACGTGATGGAGCATGCGCCCCGCACGCAACGCGGCAAATACGGCAGCTTCATTCCGGTCTCGACCTTCTTGTCTTTCGCCGTCGCCGCCACCGTCGCCTATGTCTTGAGCGCGGTGTTGACGCCGTCCCAGCTCGACGCCTGGGGTTGGCGCATTCCCTTCCTCGCCGCCGCACCGATCGGCTTTATCGGCGTCTATCTGCGCTTGAGCCTGTCGGAGACGCCAGCGTTCCAGGTGGTGGCGCAGGAACACGCGATTGCGCACTCGCCGCTGAAGGACACGTTACGGACACAAGGTGGCAAGATCATCGCCCTCAGCCTTTTCATCTCGGTCACGGCCTTGTCGTTCTATATGTTCACCACCTATCTGGCGACGTATATGCAAGTAGCCGGCGGATTGAGCCGCAATGCGGCCTTGCTGATCACGGTGATCAGCCTGGTATTCGCCGGCGCGAGCTGCCCTCTGGCAGGCTTGTTTACCGATGCGGTGGGACGACGCAAGACGATGGCCTCGGTCTGCGTCTATCTGATCGTCGCGGTCTATCCCTGCTTTGCGCTGGCAGGGTCCGGTAGCTTTGCGTCCGCCCTGCTCGGCGTGCTGATCCTGTCGATCGGCGCGGTCTTGTCCGGCGTGGTCACGGCCACCTTGCTGTCCGAGGTATTCCCGACGCGGACCCGCTATACCGCTTCGGCCATCACGTATAACGTGGCGTACACGATCTTCGGCGGTACGGCGCCGCTGGTCGCCACCTATCTGATTGGCGTGACCGGCAACAAGATGTCGCCCGCAGCCTATATGATCGCGATATCGGTGATGGGGCTGATCGGCGGCCTGACGTTGAAGGAATCGTCGAAGGTCTCCTTGCACCATACGGACGACGAACCGTATGCCAATCCGCTGGCAGGGAATGCCCCTGCAGATCTGGTGTAAGGCGCAAGCGTCGGGGCGCGTCGAAATCGATCGCGCCGCGCCTCACTGAAAGCCGAAGAGTCGCTTCGGCGTGTCCCACAAAATCTTGCGTCGGATCGCCGGATCCGGGACCACGGTTTCGAACAGCGCGAGCAACGGCGCATAATCGAGACGTTCCGGCGCACGCAAAAAAGGCCAGTCCGAGCCCCATACGCAAGCATCCGCGCCGAACGCGGCGATCAGCGCCTTCGCATAGATCTGCGCATCGGCATAGGGAAAGGCTTGTTCCGACACCTTCTGCAAGCCGGAAATCTTCACCACGGTGCGGCCGTTATCGGCCAGCGCCAGCAACGCTTCGAAGCCCGGCTGGCCGATACCCTTGCCGGGAACCGGTCGCCCGCAATGATCGATCAAGATCCGTACCCGGGTCTGGTCGATCAAGTCGGTCAATGCCAGCAACTGGTCCTCGACCACCTGGATTTGCGCGAACATATCGAGGTCGGCCAACAAATCGAACAAGGGGCCGGCTTCACGCAATTTTGCGACGCCTTCCATGGCCGGATTGAACGCCACTCCGACGACGCCGGCTTCCTTGAGTCCGCGCAGCGCGGCACGATCGATATCGTCTTCTACCACCGCGATGCCTTTGAAGCGACCGTTCCCCTGCGCGATCGCATCGAGCATACAGGCATTATCGGTGCGATAGCCGCTGGTCGGGCCCACGAGCAAGGCGTGCTGCACGCCGGACGCCTCGAGCACCCTGGTGAACTGCGCCGCCGTGCCGAGCTCCTGACCCGAGGGGCGATACGCGGTGTCGGCCCGGTAGGGAAATCGCACCGGATCGAACACGTGATTGTGGCAATCGATCTTGTTTTCTTCGAAGATACCCATCGATGTCGTTCGCCTTTACGGCGATCTCCAATCCCAAAATAGCAATGCAGGCAGCGGGCCGTCCCCAGCGCCCGCGACCCGTGACGTCGCTCGATTGTACTGCGCACCGACGCCATCGACAGCCCCCGCACCGGCGCCTCGCGAATTTCGGGAAAGGCCATCGCATCGATGACTTTCTGCTATCGTTAGCACTTTACATTTCTTTCGCAGCCCGCACGGTTCGCGTTATGATCCGGCGCCTCGCGAACAGGCGTATCTCAGCACGTCTTGCAGCACATCGTTACTTTTCGCCCTATGGCATCTCGGCGCCCTCGATCTGGCGGGCGCCCTTCAGGAGTCTGGCCTTGACCGTTGTCCATACGACGCCCGGCGCCCGGATCGGGATCGACGTCGGCGGTACCTTCACGGACTTCGTCCTGTTCGACGCGAACACGGCCCGCTTCGCGTTCCATAAGCAGCCCAGTACCCCGTCCGACCCGGCGCTCGCCGTCCAGCTCGGATTGACCGCCTTGCTCGAGAAATGCGCACTCCGGGCGCAGGACGTCGACGCCCTGCTGCATGGCACGACGATCGGCCTCAATGCCATCATCCAGCGGCGCGGCGCCCGTGTCGGCCTGGTGGTCACGGAAGGTTTTCGAGATATCTTGGAAATCGGTCGCGCGCGGATGCCTTCGTCGTTCGACTTTCACGCCACGCGCGAAGCGCCGTTCCTGACCCGGGATCGCGTGATCGAAATGCCGGCGCGATTCAACCGGGACGGTCAACGCACGCAGTGGCCCGACGCGGCCGCGCTGGACGAGGTTGCCGAGGCGATCGCCGCGCTGGATGTCGATGCCACCGTCGTCATGCTGATCAACGGCTATGCCGCTCCCGACGAGGAAGGTGCATTGACCGACAGCCTGCAGACGCGTATCCCCGACGTCAAACTGCTGAGTGCGGCGCGTACCTGGCCTGAGATCCGCGAATACGAGCGCACCTTGGTCGCGACGTTGAACGCGTATATCCAGCCGTTGATGGCACGCTATTTCACGCGCCTGACCGCGCTGATGACGGAGATCGGCCTGGATGCGCCGATCCTCGTGACGGCGTCGAACGGCGGTTCCTTATCGTTGCAATCGGCATTGGAACGCCCCATCGACACCGTGCTGTCGGGACCGGCCGGTGGCGTGGTAGCAGCCGCACGGCTGTCGCGCGAAACCGGCATGCCGCAACTGGTCACGTTCGACATGGGCGGCACCAGCAGCGATATCGCCGTATGCGTCGATGGCCAGGCCGAAATCGCCACGCGGACCGAGATCGGTGGCCTGCCGCTGGTGCTGCCGGTGGTCGGCGTGTCCGCGATCGGCGCCGGCGGCGGTTCGGTAGTCTGGGTCGACGAACAGGGCGTCATCAAGGTCGGGCCGCTAAGCGCCGGTGCAAACCCGGGCCCCGCTGCCTATGCCCGTGGCGGCGAAGACGCGACTGTCACGGACTGCTATCTCGCGACCGGTGTCCTCGATGCGAAAGCCTTCCTTGGCGGCGACATGCCGCTCGATGCCTCGCTCGCCGACGCCGCGCTGCAACGCGTCGCGACGGCACTGGACATGACCGGTGACGATATCGCCGCGCGTGCCGCAAGCGGCGCGTTGGCGGTGACGACGGCGCAGATGGCATCCGAACTGCGCAAGAGCCTGGCGCAACGCGGCCTCGATCCGTCCGGTTTTGCCCTGGTACCGTTCGGTGGCGCGGGCCCCACGCATGCCAACTGGCTTGCCGAAGACGCCGGGCTATCCCATATTGTGGTACCAGCGATTCCCGGCACGTTCTGCGCGCTGGGAGCCGTCAGCGCCGACCTGCGGCGCGACTTCGTCCGCAGCCTGCGCGTTCCTTTGAACGCAGCAGCCGCGCAGACGCTCGATGCGCTGTGGCAGGAGATGGAGACCGGCGCGCGCGCCTGGCTCGACGAGCAAGGTATCGAACAGACCGGCCCGGCGAGCTTGCTGGCCGCCATCGACATGCGGTACGCGGGTCAGGCCTATGAAATCAAGGTCAAACTGCCGCATCCACTGCCGCGGCCGCTGACGCCGGAAATCATCGCGGAAGCATTCCATCGGGAGCACGAACGGCTTTACGGTTTCCGCGACGGCGATGCGCCAATCGATCTGTCGACGATCCGCCTCGCCATTGTCGGCGCCACCGCCTCGCTGCCGACGCATCACGTCCCGGATGGCGGCGGACGGCCGACGCCCGAAGCGCATCGTCCCGTGTTCCTGCGTGGCGCCTGGCATCAGGCCGCCGTCTATCGCCGTGCCGCCCTGCGCGCCGGCGATGTGTTCGACGGCCCCGCGGTCGTCGCGCAGGCCGATACGACGGTGCTGGTATTGTCCGGCTGGCAGGCCCGTACCGATACGCTCGGCTATCTGCATCTCACGCGCCAAGGAGCGACCGCATGAAGCTCGACGCCATTTCGATCGAAATTCTCGGCAATAAGGTTCGCGCCATTGCCGAGGAGATGTGTCTGACGCTGCAACGCACCGGACGGACGCTCTATGTCAAGGAAACCGCCGACTTCTGCTGCGCGCTGGTCGGCCTGGACGGCACGTTCTTCGCCTATCCGCGTGGATTGGGCGTCTCGGGCTTCGTCGGGCTCGATTGCGCGACGACGATCGCCGCCGTCGGCCCCCTGCATCCCGGCGATGTCATTCTGACGAACGATCCCTATCGCTCGAAGGGGCTGGCAACGCATTTGCCGGATCTCCAAGCGATCGAACCGTATTTTCACGACGGTCGCATCGTTGCCTATGGCTGGGGGTTTCTGCACTCGTCGGATGTCGGCGGCAAGGTACCGAGCAGCATCTCGCCGACGAACCGCGATATTTTTCAGGAAGGCTTGCAGATCCCGCCCGTCAAGATCGTGCGCGGCGGCGTCTACAACGAGGACGTGCTGACGCTGTTTCGCGCCAACAGCCGGACGCCGGATGCGAATATGGGCGACTTGAAAGCGCTGCTCGCCGCCTTGGCGACGGGACGCGAACGCGTCGCGCAGATCGTCGCACAGCATGGCGAAGCCGATTTCGTGCAGTCGCAAGAGGACCTGCTCGACTATGCCGCCCGCCGCGCCGAAGCGGTGCTCCGCCGCGTCCCGGCAGGCACCTATCGCTTCAGCGACTTCCTCGATGACGAAGCCGGCAGCGGCCTGCCCGTGCGCATCGCGCTGGCGGTGACGCTGAACGATGGTCGGATCACGCTCGACTTCACCGGCACCGATCCGCAGGTCGCCGCGGCGATCAATATTCCGAGCCATGGTCAGGCGCACGCCTGGCTGACGCTACGCATCCTCGCGCTGATCGCGACGCTCGACAAAACCGTGCCGATCAACGCCGGCCTGCTGCGTCCGGTCTCCGTCGTGGCACCGGCGGGCACATTGGTGAATCCCTTGCCCGGCGCCGCCGTCGGCGTGCGTCATGCGGCTGCCGTGCGCGTCAACGATGCGTTGAACGGCGTTTTGGGACAGGCGCTCCCCGATACGATGCCCGCCGCCAGTGGCGGCACGATCATCCCGGTGGTCCTGGCCGAACCGGCACGCCACGGTTATGGTCAGAACGTGCAAGTGATCGAACCGATGGTCGGCGGTACCGGTGGCCGCTTCGGTCGCGACGGTGCCGACGGACGCGATAGCAGCATCTCGAATTTATCGAACAATCCGGTTGAAACGGTGGAAGCGGAAACCGGCGTCGAGATCGTCCGCTATGGCTTGCGTCCCGATTCGGCCGGGGCCGGACGCTGGCGCGGCGGCTGCGGGCAGGAGATTCGTTTCAAGGTCCTGCACGATGACAGCTTTGTGCTCGCGCGCGGGATGGAAAGACTGCGCTTCCGGCCCTGGGGCGCGCATGGCGGCCAACCCGGCGCCAACGCAAGGCTGATCCTGAATCCCGGACGTGTTGATGCGCAGGAACTGGGCAAGATCGATCTGCTGCCCGTGGCGGCCGGCGACGAGATCGCCATCTTGACGCCCGGCGGCGGCGGCTGGGGCGACCCGTTCGAGCGGGATGCGGCGGCCGTTCTCGACGATGTGCAACGTGGCCTGCTATCGCCGGACCTCGCCCGCCAGCAATACGGCGTCGTCATCGAGGGCAACGGCACGGCATCGCGCGTCGCGCAAGCGGCAACCGATACGCTACGCGCTGCACGCGCCGCCAATCCTTCCGCGCGTGCGGGACAAGGCACGGGCTTCGGCGCCGAACGCGAAGCATGGAATGCGGTGTTCCCGCCCGAACAGTTGGATCGACTGTCGACGGCGCTGTTCGCTCTGCCGCACGCGGCACGGGCGCGTCGCCGCGTGGCTGTTTATGCCGCGGCGATGGCAGGACTGCCTACCGAATTCCCTCGTGCGCAGACGGCGGATGGCGTTGGCGATGCGGCGACGGACACTTCGGCAAGCGCACACGCGTTGGACTCTGCCGTCCTGCGCGAGGCGGCCGACCGATTCATCCACGCGATAGACGCCTTGGCCAACAGCGTCCCAGCTGCTTGATGACGGCACCGACAGGACGGACGACATGGGGACGGCACGGCCGTTCGTGCACACTGTATTTCAAGACCCGGCTTGGCCTACGCTGCCAGGAAAATAACAAGGACATTGCATT